>JAODNG010000456.1 GCA_025465385.1 Pseudonocardiales bacterium | reverse complement strand
CCAGTGCGGGCACCGGCCCCCACACATCAAGATTGACTTTGCGCTTCATAGGCGCGCAGCGCAGCACCGTGCTGCCGCCGTGCCGGTGAGTAATCTCGCGTAGCTGTGCCAGCTCGGCACCCAACCGGTCACCGTCATCCAGGCCGGCGACGAGTACGCCGGCCCCGGCACTGCCACGCAGTGCACCAGGGGCGGCGCCGAGCAGGTCAGCCAGCCCGGTGGGTTCGCAGGTGACCGTCGCGGCGGGACCCTGCGGCGGATGCGGCGCAAGGCCCCACCAGTCCGGTGGCCGCTCGCTCACCGTGGCCGGCGTCCCGGCCGCCGAGCCGACCAGGTCGGCGACGGCGTCGGCGCGGGCACCGATGCCCGCTGCGACACCCTCGACAGCGGTCGCCACGGTCACTGGGCCACCCCGCGCCGTGCGGTCCACTTCGAGGGCCACCGGGTCATGTTGAGACCACCGGATCGCGGCGATAGCGGCCGCGGCGCGCGCCGCGTCGGCAGCTGGCACGGTGATCCAACGCCTCGCTTCGGGCAGCGGATGCAGCCGGAACACCGCCTCGGTGATCAGTCCGAGCGTGCCGAGCGAGCCGGTGTAGAGCTTGCCTAGGTCGTAACCGGCGACGTTCTTCACCACCTTGCCTCCGGAGCGAGCAACGCTGCCGTCGGCGAGCACCACAGTGATGCCGATGAGTAGATCGCGCACTGAGCCATACCGGTAGCGCAGTGGACCAGACGCGGCGGTAGCGATGGTGCCCCCGATAGTGCCCCCAGGATTGGCATAATCAAGCGCCAGCCGCTGTCGGTGCGGGGCCAATGCGCGCTGGAGGGCGCCCATCGGCACGCCGGCCTGTACGGTGACGACCAGATCACCAGCGGCATGGGCGAGTACCGCGGCCATCCGGCTGGTGTCCACGATCAGGTCCACAGCGGTCGGCGCGACGCCCCAGGCCAGCCGGCTGCCGCTGCCTCGCGCGACCATTCGCAGCCCCAGCCCGGCCGCCGCGTGCAGCACCCCCGCGACCTCCTCGGTGTTCCCGGGACGGGCCACCCAGCGCGCCGGGACCCCATCCACCGTGTCGCCGGGCGTGGCCTGCGTCACGTCCTCGCAGGCCGCCCGCAACCCACCGATTGTGGAGGTGACCATCAGAATTGCTCGGCCAGGCCGGCGGCTTGCAGCGGATGCACACCCTTGTGCTTGCCCGGCACTTCCCCACACAGCCGGGGAGTGGGGAATACCTTGCCGGGGTTGCACACCCCGGCGGGATCGAAGGCGCAGCGCAGTCGCTGCATGGTGTCCAGGTCCTCAGCGGTGAACATCCGCGGCATGTATCGAGCTTTGTCCGAGCCGACGCCGTGCTCGCCGGTGATCGAGCCACCGTATTCGATGCACAGGTCGAGGATCGCCCCCGAGACCTCCTCGGCGGCCTGCGCCTCGCCGGGTTCAGCCTCGTCGAACAGAACCAGCGGGTGCAGGTTGCCATCCCCGGCGTGGAAGACGTTGGCTACCCGGATTCCGGTACCGGCCGACAGCGCGGCGATCTTGCGCAGCACTGCCGGCAACGCTGTTCTTGGGATCACCCCATCTTGAACGATGTAGTCAGGGCTGATCCGGCCTACTGCGGCGAACGCGGACTTGCGGCCTTTCCAGAACAGCGCGCGCTGGGCAGCGTCGCGGGCGACCCGGATCTCGAAGGCGCCCGCATCGGTACAGCGCCGTTGCACGGCAGCGAAGGTGTGGTCAACCTCGGCGACCGGACCGTCCAGCTCGACGATGAGTACCGCACCGGCGCCCTCGGGGTACCCGCAAGCCACCGCCGCCTCGGCCGCCTCGATCGCCAATGCGTCCATCATCTCGATAGCTGCCGGAGTGACGCCGCCGGCGATGATCTCCGACACCGCGGTACCTGCCTCGTCCACGCCGGGGAAGGCGGCGAGCAGGCAGCGTACCGACTCCGGGTCCCGCAACAGCCGCACCGCGATCTTGGTAGCGATCCCCAGAGTGCCCTCGCTGCCCACGAACGCACCGAGCAGGTCATATCCGGGCGCATCGCGAGTTGTGCCACCCAGCCACACCAGCTCCCCGTCCGGGGTGACCACCTCGACGCCCAGCACGTGGTGGGTCGTGAACCCGTACTTCAGGCAGTGCGCCCCACCGGAGTTCTCCGCGACGTTGCCACCCACCGAGCAGATCTGTTGGCTGGACGGATCTGGCGCGAAGTACCAGCCCTGCGACGCGGCAGCCCTCGTGACGTCGAGATTGATCACACCCGGCTCCACGATCGCGCGCTCGTTGGCGGGATCGACCTCCAGGATCCGGCGCATCCGGGAGGTCACGATCAAGACTCCCTGCGCGTGTGGCAGCGCGCCGCCGGACAACCCGGTACCGGAGCCGCGGGCCACGAACGGCACCTTCGCGGCAGCGCAGGCCCGGACCACTGCGGCGATCTGCTCGGCCGACTCCGGTAGCACCACGAGCCCCGGTACCACGCGATATTGCGCCAGCCCGTCACACTCGTAGGTGCGCAGGCGTTGCCGGTCGGTAATCACCGCAGCAGGCCCGAGCAGCGCGGCGAACTCGGCAGCGAGCAGCTCTAACCCGGTGCCCTCATACGTCGTCATCGCCCACTCCCCTGGCCCGGATCCGCACGGCTATCCCAACCTAGTGTCGCAGCTCAGTGATTCCCTGCGTCGTGAACTGGACACCCGAACGTTCGCGCCGCACTCCGATGTTGGCACTGTTGAGTTCACGACGTCGATCGATGTCGGCACAATGGCGAACGTGGTCTCGCCCCGGCACCCGTTCCTGGACGGGCCGTTTCCCCGGGCGTTCGCGCACCGCGGTTGGCATCTCGGCGAGCTTGCCGGCATGGAGAGCTCACTGGCCGCATTCCGCCGCGCCGTTGCGGAAGGCTACCGCTACCTGGAGACCGATGTTCGCGCCACCCGGGACGGTGTGGTCGTGGTCATTCACGACGCGACGCTGGACCGCACCACCGATGGTTCTGGTGAGATCGAGAAGCTGGACTGGGCAGCGGTGAGAACCGCCCGGGTGGCCGGTCGAGAGCCGATCTGCCGGCTGGTTGATCTGTTCGAAGAGCTCCCGGGCACGTTGTTCAACATCGATGTCAAGGTGGACTCGGCGGTCGGGCCGGTGCTGGACCTGTTGCATCGCACTCGCGGGTGGGACCGGGTGTGCCTCGCGTCGTTCTCCGAGGCCCGGCTGCAGCGGTTGCGGGCCGCCGCCGGACCCAGACTGCTGACGTCGATGGGCACTGCATCGGCCGTAGCGCTGCGGCTGCGATCAGTGTCGTTGTCACTGCGCGGTGCGCGAAATGCCGCCACGATGCCGATCCGCGGCAGGTTGGCCCAACTGCCGGTGCGGATGTGCGGAGTGCGGGTGGTTGACCGGGCGTTGGTGCGTTGCGCGCATCGCCGTGGTCTGGAGGTACACGCCTGGACCGTCGACCGGGCAGCCGAGATGCAGGCCCTGCTCGATCTCGGCGTCGACGGCCTGATCACCGATCGACCCGACGTGCTGCGCGACGTGCTGCGCGTCCGCGGGGTATGGCCGGGCGCAGCCGCCCAAGCTCAGTAGTGCGACACCATAGAGTGCGCCGCGGTGACGGAAGGCGGTGCTGTGAGCGAGCCGACAATCCAGCCCTCCCCCGGTGGCGCGCTGGATGAGACCGCTCGCCACCGTGATCAACGCGCCTGGTGCTGGTATGACTGGGCGAATTCGGTGTTTCCCACCTCGGTCATCACCGTGTTCCTTTCGATCTACCTCACCACGGTGGCGCGCAACGACGCGCTCGGTGCCGGACAGACCTGCCTGACCCGCAACGCCCTGGTCGACTGTGACATCTCGCTGTTCGGCTGGGCATTTCCGGCCGGTTCACTGTTCGACTACCTACTGGCGGCATCGACGCTTCTGCAGGTACTGGTACTACCGCTGGTTGGCGCGATCGCCGACCGCACCCAGCACAAACGGCGGATGCTCGGGGTGTTCGCCTTCACCGGGGCGGGCGCGACCGCCCTGCTCGCGCTGGTGACCGGAACCAACTGGCGACTCGGCGTCGCGCTGTTCATCGTCGCGACCACCGGCTACTACGCATCGGTGGTCATCTACTACTCGGTGCTCCCGGAGATAGCCACAGCTGATGAGCGCGACGGGCTGTCCTCCCGCGGTTGGGCCTTCGGCTTTCTGGGTGGCGGCATCGCGCTGGCCGTCAATCTGGCGACCTACCTTGGACGCGATGCGCTGGGGCTGTCCGAGTCGGCGGCGGTAAGAGTCTGCTTCGTCACCGCCGGGCTGTGGTGGGCTGCCTTCACACTCATCCCGTTGTCCCGGATGCGCAGCTACCAAGCTCCGCAGGGCACTGAGCGGGGTCTATCGGTGCTGACGGGAGGCTTTAGCCAGCTCCTCGGCACGCTACGTAACGCGCGGAGCTATCCACTGACCCTCGCCTTCTTGGCGGCCTACTTGATCTACGCTGACGGCATCGGCACGGTGGCCAGCGTCGCCGGCCAATATGGTGATCTTGAATTGGGACTGGCGAGCAGCACACTGATCAGCACGATTCTGATGGTGCAGTTCGTGGCGTTCTTCGGCGCGTTGCTGCACGGTTGGGTAGCCCGCCGGATCGGCGCCAAGCGCACAATCCTGGCCAGCCTCCTGGTGTGGAGCGGGGTGATAGTCGCGGCCTACTTCATCCAGGCGGGCGACGAGCTTCAGTTCTACGCCGTAGCCGTGGGCATCGGGCTGGTCCTGGGCGGTACCAGCGCGCTGTCGCGGTCGCTGTTCAGCCAGTTGGTGCCCGCGGGCAAGGAAGCGGAGTACTTCTCGGTCTACGAGATCGGCGAGCAGGCCACGTCGACGGTGGGGCCGATACTTTTCGGGGTCATTGGGGCGGCCACCGGCTCCTTTCGCCCTGCAATCCTGTCGTTGGTGGCCTTCTTCCTCGTCGGGTTCGGGCTGGTGCTGCTGGTCCCGGTCCGCCGAGCGATCCGCGCGGCCGGTAACTCAGAGCCGGTGGTTGTCTAGCGGCCGCTGCGGAAGGGGCCGCAGAGGCTAGGCCAAATGGGTAATCTAGGCCACCTCATCGTGAGGTAACAGATCACATTGCGGCTTCGATTCAACCTGTGTGGGGGATGCTTGTGACGGTGAAGATGTCATCGGGTCCGGGCCGACGTGTCGTCCGGGAACGCCGAGGCCTTCTTCGGCGTTGCACCCGATGGGCTGGATCCGGAGACCCCCCGGTCTCTGGCCCGGAGAGAGGAGACGCCATGGCCGATCGCGTACTTCGCGGCAGCCGGCTCGGAACAGTCAGTTACGAGACCGACCGCGATCATGATCTTGCTCCTCGTCGATCAGTGGTATACGCCTGCCCCAAGGGCCACGACTTCACCGTGTCATTCGCCGATGATGCCGAATCACCGATGGTCTGGGAGTGCCGGTTGCACGGCAACGAGGCCACCCTGGTTGACGGTACTGCGCCGGAGCCGAAGAAGATCAAGCCACCGCGCACGCACTGGGACATGCTTATGGAACGGCGTAGCGTCCAGCAGCTCGAAGAACTGCTGGATGAGCGACTGACCGAACTGCGTGGTCGCCGCTCTCGCTCTGCCTGAGAAGCTGACGCCGGACAAGGGCAAGTCAAAGCTGGCTGGGCTGCGTGGCGTTGCTTGTCGAGTCAGTGTCGGACTGCCGGCGCAGATTCGACGCGCAGCGCCGCACACCCCAGACGGTGACCCGCCACAGCGCCTCCAGGACAATAGCGCTGGTCATCTTTGATTGGCCGTGCTCCCGCTCGGTGAATGTGATCGGCACCTCCACCACGGTGAAACCGGCACGCACCGAGCGCCAGGCGAGGTCGACCTGAAAGCAGTAGCCCTGCGAGGCGACCGTGCTGAGGTCTAGACCCGCCAGCACGTCGCGACGGTAGGCGCGGAATCCGCCGGTGATGTCATGGATGCGCACCCCCAGCGCCATTCGTGAGTAGTAATTGCCGCCGCGGGAGATCCATTCCCGGTATCGCGCCCAGTTGACCACTCGGCCGCCAGGCACATATCGAGAGCCCAGAACGACGTCGGCGGCGGTGCCGGGTGGACCGTCGGTCAGCGCGGCAAGTATCCGGGGAAGATCCTCTGGAGCGTGCGAGCCGTCGGCGTCCATCTCCACCACGACGTCATAGCCGCGCTGCAGCGCCCACCGAAAGCCGGCGACGTAGGCCGCGCCGAGACCGCTCTTGGCAGGGCGGTGCAGGACGTGGACCCGACTGTCGGTCGCGGCGAGTGCGGCGGCCAGCTGCCCTGTGCCGTCCGGGCTGTCGTCGTCGACCACCAGCGCGTGCGCGTCAGGTACCGCCTCGTGCAGCCGGTGCAGGACCGTCGGCAGGCTGGCCCGCTCGTCGTAGGTCGGGATCACCACGATCGTCAGGCCGGCGCCCTCGGCGTCCCCATCGTCCCGCTGATCCGCCATCAACGTCCTCCTTGGGGGGCACGGGCCCCCGTCGCTGCCCTGCCTTAGCTCTGCTTTGCACCACCAGGGCTGCTGCCACGCCCAACAAGCCCAGGGTGACCAGCAGCCACTCCGGCGTGGGCCCGAGCCGGGTAGCCAGCGTAGTACCGGAACGCAGCGGGACCCGCGCCACCAGCGCGTCGGGCGTAAACAACTTTGTCTGCTGCTCGACGGCACCGTCCGGGGCGATGACCGCACTGACCCCACTGGTGGCAGCCACCAGCACGGTCCGGCCGTGCTCCACCGCCCGGACCCGCGAGATCGCCTGCTGCTGGTAAGTCATCTCGGTGAAGCCGAAGGTGGCGTTGTTGGTGGGCACGGCTAGCAGCTGAGCCCCGGACTGCACGCCTTGGCGGACTAGATCGTCGAACATCACCTCGGAGCAGATGGCTATCCCCACCCGAGCCGGTCCGACGTCGACGGCGCTGTCGCCGTTGCCCGGGACGAAGTCGCCAGCGCGATCCACATATGGGCTGAACAGCCGAAAGAAGTTACGGTAGGGGATGTACTCGGCGAAGGGCATCGGGCGCTTGTCGTGACGCTGACCCGGCCCGGTGCGCGGGTTCCACACCATGGCGGTATTCGTGGTGTGCCCGTCACCCGTGCGTAGGACGGCGCCGACCAGGATGGGGACCCCGATCGCCCGGGCCGCTCGATCGATCACCGCCCGCGCGTCCGGGTTGCGCAATGGATCGATGTCAGAGGAGTTCTCTGGCCAGATCACCAGCGCTGGCCGTGGGTAGCGACCGGCCGCGACGTCTGCCGCCAGAGTCATGGTGCGCGCGACGTGGTTGTCCAGTACGGCGCGACGCTGGGCGTTGAAATCCAACCCGGCCCGGGGCACGTTGCCCTGGACCAACGCAACGACCGCCGACCCGTCGGTGGTGGTCGTCGCCACCATCGGCGCCGCAAGAATGCCCGCCACCAAGGGCCCTCCCGCAAGCAGCGCAGGCACCACGACCGTTCTGAGCCTCCCGAACTCCACAGCAGAGCTGCCCAACGGCCGGAGGGACCCTGTCGAGACGCGGCGGAGGAGTTCGCCGGCGCCAAAACCGGTCAGCACCACCGCCGCAGTGAGCAGCGGAGCCCCGCCGATCGCCGCCAGCGGGAGGAATATTCCGCTGGGCTGGCCGAACGCCACCCGCCCCCACGGAAAGCCGCCGAAAGGAGCCCGACCGATCAGCGCCTCGGCAGCCACCCACACCCCCGCTGCCCACAATGGCGCGGCCGGCAGTCGGGATACCACGGCAACGCCGGCACCGGCCAGCGCCAGCACGAGCGCCTCGACGGTGGCCAGCGCCAGCCACGGCAGCGGGCCGACGAACTCCCCCGCCCACGACAGCAGCGGTACGAAGAAGCCGAGCCCGAAGGCGAGCCCGTAACCAAACCCAGCACGGGCCGGGCGTCCATGCAACACCGCCCACAACACCGCAAAAACTACCGGCGCGAGCCACCACAATTCCCGCGGAGGTGCGCCGACATACAGCAACAGGCCGGCACCGGCGGCGGTACCCACCCGCATCAGCCGGCCATTCCGGGTCACAACAGGGCGTCTTGCAGCTCGAACAGGACCCGGCCGTGATGCACGGTGCGCAGGCACGAAGGCGACTCGACCCCAGGAAATTGATCGGACTCGTCACCGGCCCAGATCGCGTAGGAGGCCGGGGCACCGGGGACCAGTGAACCGGCCAGCGGGTCAGACGCGGCAGCAGCGCGGTATCCGCCGTAGGTGTGGGCCGCGAAAGCCTCCATCGCGCCGATCTCTGAGCCGGGGCTGCGGTGTCCGACCGCGGCGCGCACCGCGTCCCACGGGTCACCAGGGGTAACCGGCGCGTCGGAACCGAACGCCAGCACGACACCGGCCTTCTCTAGCAGCGCGAACGGGTTCATCGCCGCAGCTCGAGAGGCCCCCAGCCGTAGCGCGTACATCCCGTCCGGACCGCCCCAGGCAGCGTCGAAAGCAGGCTGCACGCTGGCCACCACGCCCCAGGCCGCCAGCTGACGGGCCTGGTCAGGATCCACCATCTCGAGATGTTCGAGCCGGTGGCGGCGCTGCCTCAGCGCGGTGGCGCCAATCGCAGCGGCAGCAGCCTCGAAGCCGGCCATCACCGCATCGGTCGCGGCATCTCCGATCACATGGAACCCAGCCTGGATGCCGGCTTGGGTGCAGGCCTGGACATGCGCAGCTATCTGCGCCACATCGAGATAGGCCGTGCCGCGGGTGCTGGGTGCGTCGGCATAGGGCATCCGCAATGCAGCGGTCCGCGAACCGATCGCCCCGTCACAGAACAGATCTCCAGCCAGCCCGTGCGCCCCCGTGGCTGCCAGCAGTTCGCGCGCCTCCTCGGGGGTACTGACGGCCTGACCCCAGTAACCGACCACCTCGACACCGTGATCGGCTGCCAACAATTCGGCAAGGTCTTCGAGCCCCGAGACCTCCGGGCCTGAGCACTCATGCACTACCGCGATCCCGCGGGCCGCCGCCCCGGTGAGGAACGCTTCTTGGGCGGCGCGGCGCTGACCGGCTGTGATCGATTCTCGGGCGGCCCGACGGGCGTGGTGATGTGCCTCCCAGGTCAACGTTCCCTCGGCCGCCCAACCCGGCGCGCCGATCGCCGCCGCGGCTCGGTCCAGCAGCCTTGAGGAGACCGCGGCGCTGTGCCCGTCTATCCGAGACAGGTACACCGGCGTGTCACCCGAAGCCCGGTCCAGTTCCGCGCGGGTCGGCGGCCGCCCCTCCGGCCACGACGTCTCATCCCACCCATGTCCCCACAACACGGTGCCCGGACGGGACTGGTGGGCGACCAGGTCTAGACACTGCGCGAGAGTGGCGCAGCCGGTGAGATCAAGCCCGATCGTCAGCAGGCCGGTGGATGTGGCATGCACGTGCGCGTCGACGAACGCGGGAGTGACCAGCGCGCCGCGCAATTCGAGCACTTCGTCGGCGTCGCTGAAACACGCGCGGCCAGTGCTGTCATCCCCGGCCCAAGCCACTACCCCGTCCATGACGGCCAGAGCGGTAGCCCCAGCGACCGACGGGATGCGTCCGCCTAACAGCAACGAAGTGCTCATGGTTCGGCAGTATTCCCGCTGACCCGGATCACTTCGTCGATCGGCTCCCACTACGCGCAGCGTCGGAGAACCTGGCCGCCGCTGTCAGCGAAGCTCGCCGCTCGCGGAGTGGGGCGCGGGTGGCTCGTCGACGATCTCGCCATCGACGACGTCGCCTGGCGCATACCGTGCGGGAGTGCGCCGTGACGCTGAGCGCAGGATCCGTCGCCGAACCAGTGCGCGGATCGGCGGCAGCAGCAGGAGCAGCCCCAGGACGTCTGAAACAAATCCGGGCACAACGACAAGCACCCCGGCGGCGGTGATCAACATGCCGTCGAGCAGCTCCCGGTGCGGCGGTCTGCGGGCGCGCAGTGCCTCGACGAAGGCGCCCAGGGTGCGGGCACCTTCACGCCGCAGCAGAGCCGCGCCCACCAGCGAGGTGAGAATCAACAGCCCGATGGTGGCCAGGAAGCCGATCGCGTGGCCCACCGCGACGAGCACCGCCAGCTCCACGATGGTGGCGACGAACAGGATCAGCAGGACCGGCATGGCACGAACTCCCTCGGGTCGAACGGGACGAGCACGGTGTGCACTCCCTGATGTCGCCTCATCTCCAGTAACGCCTGACTCGGCGACTTCGCTCCCCAATGCGCGCACTGCGTCTAGATCGACATCAGCGAAGCTTCATCTCAGTCGGTCAATGCCCGATTTAACCGATACGGTCGGTATGCCCGGAAGTCGAGGGTCCGGTGCGTGCTGCCACGCGGCGGTTTGATGAAATCTGGGTTACACGTCTGGCGGTGAGGCCCTTGCTCATTGATCCGGGCACCCCTATCGTGATGTCACTCACGTGCATGACCAACCAGGTCGGGAGGTGTGCGGCGTGTCCAGGGCATCTGCCGGGACCGCCACCGCCGCGGAATTGTTCGAGCGGCGGGTACTACCCCTATATCAACTGGCTGACGACGCCGGGGCGATCGCTGCTGCATGCCACGCCATGGCCGTGCGCTTCCACCGTGGGGGCACTCTCGTCGTCTTCGGGAGCGGCACAGCCAGCACGGACGCCCAGCACGTCGTGGTGGAGTTCGTCCACCCGGTGGTCATGGGCAAGCGAGCGTTGCCGGCCATCTCACTGACCGCTGATGTCGCGACGGTGACCGGAATTGCCGGCGCAGAAGGCTTCGACGAGATCTTCGCCCACCAGTTGAGTCACCTCGCCTCGGCCCGCGACATCGCGCTGGGCATCTCGCCTGATGGGAACTGCGCTAGCGTGCTGCGCGGATTGGCGGCCGCGCGGGAGTTGGGCATGCTCACGGTCGCGCTCGTCGGCGGCGACGGCGGCCGAGTCGCGTCGCTACAGACCGCCGACCACATCGTTGTAGCTCATTCTGACGACCCTCGAGTGATCAAGGAAGTGCACGTTACCGCCTACCACGTGCTATGGGAGCTGGTCCACGTGTTCTTCCAACATCCGGACCTGCTAGAACCGAGGGCAGTCGCATGACCGCTCCGGAATGCCATGGCGAGGTCTGCATCACGTGCTCGGATCAGGCCGTCGCGGTGCGTGTCGTCGAGTTGCTCCCCAACGAACTGGCTATGGTGGACACCGGATCCGGTATGGAAGAAGTGAGTGTCGCGTTGGTGTCGGCCGGGATCGGAGACGAGATCCTCGTCCACGCTAAGGAAGCGATCGCGGTCTTGGGGTGCCCAGCAGAAGGCACTGAAAAAGCCACGGATCGAGTCCCGGAATGAGCCCCGTAAGCAACGGGCACGGCGACACCGGTCCAGCCACTCGATCGGCTGCCCAGTCCCAGTCCGATGATCTGGCATCCCTGTACCCATTCCTGTATTCACACCCTGAAAACGTCGGCCATGACAGCCCCGGAGCTGGAGATCTCGAGGCGGTCTTGGCCGAGGTGCGTCGGTCCACAGTGGACAAGGCGCACCAGATCGTGGCGCTCCGGCGGGAGGTCCTGGCTCGCGATAGTCAGCGGCTGGCCGCCTGCGCCTCGGCAATGGCGGCGTCGTTCGCCACCGGCGGGCGACTGTTCGCTATCGGCAACGGGGGCAGCTGCACCGACGCAGCCGACCTCGCTAGCCTGTTCCTGCACCCGGGTCCGGGACGGCGGGCATTGCCCGCTTTCGCGCTTACCGGGGACATCGCGGTGCTGACGGCGCTGTCGAACGACGTCTCATTCGACGTCGTCTTCGCCCGCCAGATCGCAGCTTTTGGGCGGCGTGGTGACGTCGTCGTCGGGTTGTCCACCTCGGGTAACTCCACCAACCTTGTACGCGCCTTCGAGGAGGCGAGCAGGCGCGGCCTGCTCACCGTCGGCTTGGCGGGCTACGAGGGCGGGGCAATGGCCGAGTTGGGCAACATCGACCATTTGTTCGTGGTGCCTTCTGACTCCGTACATCGGATCCAGGAGGCGCAGACCACGATTTACCACACGCTGTGGGAGCTCACGCTTGACGAGCTCGTCAGCACAAGGCGACATCCGGAACGAGAGAGCGGCCGGAGGTCGCTCGTGGAGTAGGGGAGTCATGACAAGACCAACTGCACAAGCCACTCCCACCAAGGAAGAAGAAGCCCCGATCCACATTTTGTGGATCAACTGCGGGTTGTCCTGTGATGGTGACTCGGTAGCCCTGACCGCGGCGACCCAGCCCAGCATCGAGGAAATCGCGCTGGGTGCTCTTCCTGGACTGCCTAAGATCGCGGTGCACTGGCCGCTGATCGACTTCGAATGTGGCCCCGAACAGGGTGCCGACAACTTCATCGAGTGGTTCTGGAAGGCCGACCGCGGCGAGCTGGAACCGTTCGTACTCGTCCTCGAGGGTTCGATCCCGAACGAGGCGATCAACGGAGAGGGTTACTTCACCGGTTTCGGGAGGCATCCCGACACCAACCAGCCGGTCACGATCAATGAGTGGATCGACAAGCTGGCGCCCAAGGCGACCATTATTCTCGCGGTCGGCACCTGCGCGACCTACGGTGGTATCCTCGGTATGGCGGGAAACCCCACCGGTGCCAGGGGCGTGCCGGACTACCTGGGCTGGGACT
>JAODNG010000443.1 GCA_025465385.1 Pseudonocardiales bacterium | reverse complement strand
CGGGCCGCTCTGGGTTTGGGCCTGGTGCTGGTGCTGGCGGCGGTGGCGGTGGTGGTACTCCCGCGGTTTTTCGTGGGTTGCCCTCCTGTACCGGGTGTGTCGTACTTCACCGGCGTTTCCGCTGACCCGGTCGGCGCGGACGGGATTGGAGACGCCTACTTTCCGCGCTCAGGTAACGGCGGTTACAACGTCACCGGCTATGACATCCAGTTTCGCTATGAGCCTGTCACCGATCGGGTGCACGGGCAGACCACGATCACCGCTCGGGCTACTGAAGAGTTATCAAGCTTCAAGCTCGACCTGCGGCTGGCGGCCGGTGCTGTCACGGTGGATGACCGGCCGGCGGCAATCCGCCAGGACGGTGGCAAGGTGCAGGTCACCCCGGCCGTAGCGGTGCGGGCCGGGGCACCGATGACGGTCCGGGTGGATTACACAGGGGTGCCCTCGGCCATCCCGAGCAGACACTGTGGCGCCTCGCCCTGGCTGCGCACCGCCGATGGCGCGGTCGCGGTGGGCGAACCTGATATCGCCCCGTGGTGGTACCCCTGCAACGATCACCCCACGGACAAGGCGAGCTTCACGATCACCGCGGTAGTGCCCACCGACCTGCAGGTGATCTCCAACGGAGCGTTGCTCGGTGGTCCGGAAGCGGTGGAGCCGGGCTGGCAGCGGTGGCGCTGGCAGCAAAGCGAGCCGATGGCCACCTATCTGGCGTTCGTCGCGATCGGCCACTACGACATCCTGCGGCGAGACACTGCCTTCGGCCCGTATCTGGCCGCCTACGACCGAAGGCTTCCCGCGCCGGTCGCCAGCGCCGCCCGAGCCTCCGTCGAGCAAACACCACAGATCATCGAGTTTCTATCTGGGATTTTCGGCCCCTATCCCTTCCACCAACTCGGTGGTGTAGTTCCTGACACTCCGACCCTGAGCTCCTCGTTGGAGAGCCAGACCCGCCCGCTCTACGCCTCGGAACAGTTCACCAGTGGTGAGCGCGTCACATCAGTGGTGCATGAGCTGGCGCACCAGTGGTTTGGAGACAGTGTCTCGGTGCAGCACTGGAGTGACATCTGGCTCAACGAGGGCTTCGCCACCTACGCCCAATGGCTCTACAACGAGCACACCGGGGGCTACAGCGCACAGCAAACTGCCGCACGGTCCTACGCCAGCCACCCCGCAGACGACGATTTTTGGACGATCCCGCCGGGCGAGCCGGGCGTCGACCAAATGTTCAAGCCAGCGGTTTATGACCGCGGCGCGATGGCGCTCCACGCACTCCGAGTAGCGGTCGGGGACAAGGACTTCTTCACCGCGCTGCGCACCTGGACCACCCAGCGACGTGGCGGCAACGGTTCAGTGGCCGACTTCCTCGCCCTCCTCCAGCGAGTCTCCGGCAAAAACGTCGACAACATCGCCCAAACCTGGCTATTCACCTCCACCCGCCCACCCTCACCACCAGCCTGAATACCAGCAAATTAGCCGGGACTCACAGCAGGTGTGGCGGCTGGGCGACGCCGAGCCGGTGCTTGGCGTACCGAATCGCGACATTGGCGCTAAGGAACGCGTGCGTATCCAGCGCATGCAGGTCTCGGAAGCAACGCTGAATTGGTTGGTCGGCGTATACCGCGCTCGACCCGGCTAAGCGGAACACCCCGTCCACCGCCGCGATCGCCGCCCGCGCTGCCTGATGGGCGGCCAATTGCAGCCGAGCGCGCTGGTCAAGGCTGAGCGGGTCACCGGCGCACGCGGTGTCCCACGCCTCGCCGATGACATCGAATGCGAACGCTCGCGCGGACTGCAAACCGCCCTCAGCGGCCGCAAACTGCACCTGGGCATACCGATCGTCAGCGATCCGCAGCCGCTCCGGCCCGCGGGTCTTGGTGCGGGCCAGCTCGGTGAACTCGTCAAGTGCCCGGCGAGCGACCGCGAGCGGGAAGCCGACCAGGGTCACACTGATATTGGCGTACATGGGGAACCGCCACAGTGGGCCGTCGTGGCGTGGTTGGCTCTCGAAGGGGTTGACGAACAGCTCAGCCGGCACCTGCACCCCGTCGAGGACCAGGTCATGGCTACCACTGCCGCGCAGGCCAGCGCTGTCCCAGGTGTCGAGGATCCAGTCCCGGTCGGTCGGCAGGTACGCCATCCGCCACTCAGGGCTACCACCCTCATTCCTCCGCGTTGCCCCGTGTGCGTCGAGTACTACCGCGGCGAGCTGGGAAAACCGGGCGTGGCAAACACCGGTGTTGAACGCCCACCGCCCGCTAACGGTGTACCC
Organism: Pseudonocardiales bacterium; assembly: GCA_025465385.1. GTDB lineage: Bacteria > Actinomycetota > Actinomycetes > Mycobacteriales > Pseudonocardiaceae. The sequence continues at coordinate 2,368 of JAODNG010000443.1, read as the reverse complement.
GCTCTTATCGTCCGGCATCGCCGAACCAGCGGGGGCGATCATGTTCGTCGATGCGCCGTAGGGTCGACCCGCGATCAGTTCTCGAGCGACGTCAGGTTCCAGCCAGGCGAAAAATGCGGTGCTCGCGCCGATCAGGGTGGTCCAGCCAGCAGAGCCGTCCGCGTAACTGATCTCTTCGATGATCCGGACGATGGTCCCCGGGTCCAGCTCAAGCCCACCCAAGGAACGGGGCAACCACAACGCGAACAGTCCGGCTGCCTCGATCCGATCGGCGAGGTCGGGTGGCATGGTACGCAGCTGCTCTCCTTCGCGGGCGCGCTCACGGATCTCCGGAGCCAGCGCACGCGCAGCTTCCAGCGCGGCAGCGGCCGGATCGGCGGTGAACTCTGCCGCGGCAGTAGCGTCGGTCCGGTTAACAGTCATCCCCAGCTCCCAACCTCATCGCCTCGAACGGCCCATCATGCCGCAGCGGGCAGGCTGACGATGCCGATCAATTCCACATCTGCGCCCACTCTCACGAGCCGCCCTGGGTGACATATCCGGGCCGGAGTCGAGAAGGCTTGCCGGGCTGGAGCCGGGCAGCCCGGCAGCCGATCCGTGCGGGACGCCCCTGTGAACCGGCCCGCGTGCCATGCTGGGGCGGTCGATCGCAGTGGCCGGTCGGCCTCTGTAGCGATCCCTGGTCGCGCTAATACTTGAGGTCCGCGTCGTCGGCCGAGTCCATGACCAGCTGCGGCCCGCGGTGCCATGCTCGCTAACGGCGCCCCTCGTCGGCGAGCTCGCAAATCGCGGGATCGCCAGGCGCTTCCGCAGCGAGCTGGGCTGCGTGCTGGTAGATGCGCAGCTGGCGTTGCCATAGGCGGGCTGTTCGGTGCAGCTGTCCACGCGCAACCCCGCACGCTCGATGACTTCGGGCAGGTTGCGAGGGAAGCGAGCCGGGGCGTCACCGAAGCCTTCCCATGTGGTCACGCGAGCTTGCCCTGGGGTCGCAATAGCCGGGTTGCTTCTGTCAGCGTCCCGGTTGGCTCAGCTAGCAGCTGCAGCACGTCGAGGGTAACCACCGCGTCGGCGCAGCCAGCCGGTAGTCCCGCGGTGGCCACATCGGCCACCCGAAACCGCGCATCCACCATTTCCGGGAACAGCCGCTGAGGCATCGATACCGATCAAGTGTGCACCGGCGCGGCTGGCCAGCCACAGTCCCGGACCCCCGCGCCCGCACCCTAAGTCGACCATCGTCTGGTCTGGTGTCACCATCAGCAGCGCAGTCAACGCATTTCGGGCCCTCCTACGGCACAAACGAAGACGGCTGAATTGGGTCGGGAAAGTCCTCGCCCATTTAGCTCGGCGTGCACCCGGCTGGCCCGCCAACGCCGGTATTCCTTGTCGAAGTCGCCGGTAGTTGCCACGTCGTGACACCACTCAGGAAAGAGATCTTTTTATAACGTGCGGTAGAGGATCTGCTTACGCACCGCTGAGCACGGGCTGCGCTAGCGCCCGCCCGTGTACACCGGCAGGTGAGTGCTTTGTTGAGGCGAATCCGTTGTGAGGTCGGGCGCCAGGTGATTTGCGTGATCGGGGCAATCCGCACTGCGGCTAGTCGGCCTGCTGCCGGGGCACCACCACCTTGCCAGCACTGACTTTGGGGGTGTCTGGGGGTGCACCGTGCACCGTGCCCCCTGATGGTTGCACGCGTACGGTGCGGTGATGAGCATCGAGGTAACACAGCAGCTGGCGGAAACCCTGACGCGGTACGGCTTTGCCTACCTCGTGACTATCGGGGACGACGCGCGGACGCACGTTGTGGCCGTCACCACCACGCTGATAAACGACACACTGCTCGTTACCGACCTGGGTCGCAGGACGCGAACCAACCTCGCAGCTCACCCCTCGGTCACCTTGGTGTGGCCGCCCGCGCATCCGAGCGATTACTCCTTGATCGTGGACGGCATGGGGTCGCTAAGGGACGACGAGCTCGCTGTTGCCCCCACCCGGGCGGTGCTGCATCGGCCCGCAACAGCCCACACGACCACGACCGGCGGTGACTGCGAGTCGGACTGCGTCGAGCTGCCCCTCACCGCGAAGACCGCGAGCACCTGCTGAACGCCCACGGGAAGTTCACCCCGAGATGGCTGTTGGTGGTTCGCTGGCGGTCTGCTTCGGTGGGCAGGCGCTCCGGAACAGCACCGATGGCCGGATTACACGTATCTGGTCGCTCCCGCTGAGGGGACTTGATGGGGCAGATTTCGGGTATGAGGTGAAAGTCCTGCGGTCCACCGGCGTGGCCGCAGGTAGCGGATCACTCGCACACCCGCACGACCACGAAAGTCGCTCGAATATGACACAATCGCGTTATATCGTGATACTGACG
>JAODNG010000410.1 GCA_025465385.1 Pseudonocardiales bacterium | reverse complement strand
TGCGCTCGCGCTGCGCCCCAAGCTGATCGTGGCCGACGAGCCGGTGTCCGCGCTCGACGTCTCGGTGCAGGCGCAGATCCTGAACCTGATGCGCGACCTGCAGCGCGAACATCAGCTGACTTACGTGTTCATCTCCCACGACCTGTCTGTGGTGCGATATCTGTCCACCACCATCGGCGTGATGTACCTTGGCAAGCTCGTCGAGATCGGTCCTGCCGAGCAGGTGTACACCTCTCCGGCGCATCCATACACCCAAGGCTTGATCGATACCATCCCGCTCGCGGACCCCGAGCGTGAACAACGCAAGGACAACGCCGGAGTGCGTGGGGAGCTGCCGTCGGCGATGAACCCGCCGTCCGGTTGCCGGTTCCGTACTCGCTGTCCGCTAGCCACCGAGAAATGCGCCGCCGAGGAGCCGCCCATGCGCCAGTTCAGCGACCAGGCTCATCAAGCCGCCTGTCACTACCCACTACAGCAAATCCATTGACGTCACCGTCAGCGCCTAGCGCGACCATGGCCGCACACGATGCTCACTGCCAATTGACACCGATCACTATCACCCTGGGAGTTCGAACCAGGAGAACTGCGCCGTGTCCCGACCTGTCGGGCTGTGCCGGCCTGCGGGCGCGATCGGTTGTCGCACGAGGGTTTCGGGTAGACCGGCTGCTTGCGCTCCCTGCATCGTCGCGGAACCGTGGCCACTATCCGCCGGGTAGGTCCGCTCGTGAAGGCGCGTCCCACCGGAAAGACGGTGTTGCCCGGCCTGACCAACCCGTTGCGGGTTCACCCCCGCGGCCGGGACATCGGCGTTGATTCGTTCGCGGCAGAGCTCGTCGTAGATCGGCGTCTGGCTCACGGAACGACACCGTAGGGCCAGATCTGCGAGTGAGGCATCAACACGCTGTGTGCCGATGCCAACTTTCTGGTTACTTCAGCCGGATACCGTCGCGCGGTGCCACGATCATGATCGCGCGCGGGTGACCGGCCGACTCCGCGGCGGCCGCCGGCTCCTGGCTGCCGGCTGACCTTGCGGCCGAACAACCGAGGCAGGGTCGGCGATGGTGGTGCTATCGATCCAAGTCCGGGACCCGCGAACCAGCACCCGGCCGCCCGGCGCGCCAGGGAGCGCACGAAGGCCACGCAGGGCATGGAGCTGAGCGGACTGCGGAGCCTCGAATGCATCGAAGCTGCCCGGCCACAGGGTGGCACCGGATCGATCGATGCCCGTGCCTTGGGCGATAGCCGTCAATGGAGTCCTGCGCGACCCCGCCAGCCGGGTCTTCCCCCACGGTTTCACCACGGACAGGCCCGTCGCGGTGAGCAGCAGCCCCAGCGCAACTGACCTCGCGCCCAGCGTCAGCGCCTGGACCGGCTCCCCTTGGCCAGCCAAGACCTCGGGTAGTCGGGGCACCGTCAGCACCACTCCGGTCGCGGTCAGCACGATGGCGATACCTGACTTAGCGACCAACCACCAGTGCCGCGCCAGACCCCACGATGTTCCCAGCGCCAGCATCAGCCCGCTGCACAGCGAGGCGCAGACCACCGGGATGAGCACCCAGCAGGCGATGACGGCCATAGCGGCAACGACTCCCGCTCGTATCGCCGGGTCACCAGATTGCAGACCGATCATCTCTAACGCGACCAGCGCCCCGTCGAGCCCCAGCCATCCTGCAGACGCCACGACGTGAACTACGAGCAGTGCTGCCCGGACCCGACGCGGTAATCGCCGGACCAGGGGCAGGTACCTCAGGGGCGGGGCCAGCGGAGCGCTCACGGCGCGTTAACGAACTCTAGGACTCCGCGTCACGGTGTTGCGCTCGATGGCTCAACGTGACGACACCGGCCCCGGGCCTAGACCAGCGTGAGGCGTTGCAGCGCAGTGAGGTCGGCGAGGGGAGACCACCAGCAGGTCGGCGCTGTAGCCGGTCTGCTGGGTGCCCGCCGTGGTGCCGAGCCCGAGGGCGCTGGCGGTCGTGACGCTAGCCATCTCGAGGATCTGAGCGCCGGTAAAGCCCCGATCCTCATGGCTGCGCAGGGCGCCCGGGAACTTGTCGAAGGGCGCCATGCCAGCATCAGTTCCGGTGATCAAACGCCGCATCACTGGCGGCTACTCCCCCCGGCGAACTGATGATCGGCGGCGTAGTTTTCGTCGAGGCGCTGAGATCACGAGGCGGCTCGTTGTCGATGATGTGTTGATTCGGTGAGCGGAAGGCGTACCTGGAACCGGGTGTCGCCCGGTTCGGAGATCACCCGCATACTGCCGCCGTGCCGGTTGACCACGATGCGCCAGGACACGTCCAGTCCCAGACCAGTGCCTTCGCCGACTGGTTTGGTGGTGAAGAAGGGTTCGAAGATTTGCTGATGCATGTTGTCAGGAACTCCGGGGCCGGTATCACGGATCTCGACGAGCAGCTGCTCCCCGTCGCGCGCCGTGTGCAGAGTAAGGGTTCCTGAGCGGCGCATGGCGTCGACGGCGTTGTCGATGAGGTTGGTCCACACTTGGTTCAGTTCGGCGGCGTAGGCGGGGATCTTCGGCAGGCTGCAGTCGTAGTCCTTCACAACTTTGACCTGGTCACCGATCTTTCGGCTCAGCATGATCAGAGTCGAATTGAGGCCGTCATGAACGTCGACGGATTGGTGCGAGGAGCGATCCATCTGGGAGTACTGCTTGGCGGCGCCTACCAACGCCGAGATGCGACCGGTGGCGT
>JAODNG010000409.1 GCA_025465385.1 Pseudonocardiales bacterium | reverse complement strand
AGGGCGAACTGGAGACCATCGCGCCAGAGCGCTACCGGGTGCCGGGTGGCTATGCCTCCACGACACCCAGCGGGGCCTGGAGGACTCCGGAGGTCTCGCGAGCACAGATAACATCTCCAGTCGCATGGTGATCTCTGCGCAACTCCAGGTACCCCGGACGATCCGGCGGCCGGTATGCGCTATCCCGGCCGCGGTCACCCCAACCACTGCCCGAGGGCCTCGAACAGCGTAGTCGCGGCGGTCTCGTCGAGGACGATCACGCAGCAGCCGTCAACATGTGGGTCCAGCACAATGCTGCCGTCGATCTTGCTCAACCGGAGGTTGCAGAACCCCTGGCACCCGCCGTGGATCTGGCACGTGGTGGGGATCGTTCGACGGTTGCTACCGCCATCTGGAACATCCATCGCTGTCCGACCTCTCGCTGGGGTCGGCGCGGCGGCGATCCGGTGCCGACTTTTCACCCTCAACTAGCCTAATACTAGCCGAGAACTAAGCGGCATAAGATCGTCTATACTTCGGTTAGTATGTGGTACTGATGACAGATCAATGGGAGCCAGCCACCATGGTGATGGTTCAGCCCGTAACTAGGCGAGGGCGCGCGATGAAGCTGAAACTGCTGGCGAAGGACACTGACTCCGGGAAAGCTGGGTGCCCCTCGGTGTACCTCGCCGAGGACGGATCCCTGGTCGTCCAGGGTCATCTGCTCGACTCGGCCACGGAGGACAACCTGCTGAACGTGTTGCCGGGCGAGGGCGCGGTACGTATCGACCCGAACATCGTTCGCGCTGCGCTCACACACCGGATGTGACCACCGGCCGCCAACTCCCCGGCGCTGACCGGCTGGCATCCGCGTTTCGCACCTTCCGCTACTCGGTGTTCCGGTTGGAGACGTTGCAGGCATACGTGGACCCTGTTGAGACCAGGGGCATCGCCGCGTTCCAGCGCGGTGATCCAGAGCCGCCACCAGATCCTGTTGAAGCTGAGTGGTCAGCGCTGCTGCGAGCGCATCGGGACGCCGGACGCACCCAGCAGCGCGTACACGTCGTGACGGAACCGATAAGCGACTACCTGGCCTACGAACTCACGTGGGAGTACGCGCCGCACTCGGCCGCCGGGGAAGACATCCGCATCATCCCCATCACCGGCGGCTGGCCGGATGACGTGCCGCGCGCCGACTTCACCCTCTTTGACGCCAGTGTCCTGTTCCAACTGAGCTACGGCTCTGACGGAACGTGGCTAGGCGCGGAACCGCTCACCAACCCTGCGAGCGTCGCCGCCGCCTGCTTCGCCAGGGACGCCGCGCTGCACCAGGCGATGCCGTGGGCGCAGTACATGACCCGGCACTCGGGCCTGGTCCAGCGGTTGCCGAGAGGGTTCTGACCATGTCCCGGCGGAAGGTCACCCAGCAACGTGCCCGCCTCGGTAATCGGTTGCGGGAACTACGCGCGACCCGGTTCCGCTCCGGCGCGGCCATGGCCCGTCACCTCGACTGGCAACAGACACGGGTATCGAAACTTGAGATCGGGGCCCAGTTACCCGGCGACGGCGACCTCGACGCATGGGTCGCAGCCACCGGCGCGGGCCCGGCCGTCCGTGTTGAGCTGGGGGAACTACTGACCCAAGCGCGTATCGAGCACCGGGCGTGGGCCGAGGACTACCGCTCGGGTGGTATCGCTGCCAGCCAGGCTCAGATCGGCGAGACGGAGGCTGAGGCCACCATCATCCGCGAGTACCAACCGTCGATGATCCCCTCCATCGTGCAAACCGTGGCTTACGCCCGGGAGATGCTGACGGCACCGGGTGGGCCGGTTCTGGTGGGTGCGACTCCTGACGCGGTGGAGGCATTGATCGCGGAGCGGGTAAAGCGGCAGGCTCTGCTGTACGAGCGCCACCGGCAGGTGCAGATCGTGCTCGGGCAAGCCGCGTTGACAGTGCACTTCGGGTCAGTGGACACGCTGATCGGCCAACTTGATCGGCTGGTGACAGTCGCTGGCCTGCCCTCGGTTGATCTGCGGGTGTTACCCGCCGGGGTCCCGTCACCGATTTTGCCGCTCGGTGGGTTCAGCATCCACGACGACGAGACGCTGTGGTGGGAGACGTTGACGCGGGAGATGCGTTCCACGGATCCGGAGGAGATCACAGCGCACACGAGGCTGTTCGAGCTGGCTCGTGAGGCGGCCACAGCTGGCCCTGACGTGGTGGCCCTGATGCAACGCGTCGCGGCGGAACTTCACGGGCCGAGTGTTTCCTCCCCGACCACTGCCGGGGTACGCGTTCCGTAAGACTGACCCGACCACCACCGGACGGCTCCACCTGCGCGTGTAGCGGATGGGCCGTCCGCTCTTGGTTTCGGGGTGGTGCAGGTAGCACGAGTCTGCCTGCTGCCGCGACGGCAGTTTAGGCAAGGCGCTGGTAGAGCTTGAGGTGGCGCTGCGCGGCGGCTGACCAGGTGTACTGGGCGGCGAGCGTACGGCCGGCTTCCCGAGCATTCACGTCGGGCTCGGCGAGCCCGGCGCCCAGCTGCGTCGCCAGCTCGGCCGGGTCGTCTGCGAAACGAGCGACGCCGGTGAAAATCTCGCGAAACACCGGCAGATTTGACACGATCAACGGGACCCCTGCGGCTAGCGCCTCCATCGCGGCCAACCCGAAGCCCTCCTTCGTCGACGGGAAGGCGAACACCCCTGCCGCGGCTATAAGCGCAGGAAGCGCGTCATGGTCCACCGGTCCGAGCACCACCGGTTCGACCTTCAGCTCCGCGGCCCGCTGCTGCCAGCGAGCCCGGTAGCTGCGGTAGTCGAACAGGGTTTCCCCACCGGCGATCACCAGCCGCACGTCGGGCATCCGCCGATGCAGCAAGGCGTATGCCTCCAGCAGTTCCAGTGACCCCTTGCGGGGCTCGATACCGCCGACGGCCAGCACGTAGCGGCCGAGCCGCAATCGCCATGCGGCTCGAGCGGCTGCACCGGCCGGGCCTGCCGCGCAGGCGAAGCGTTGCACCTCGACCCCGTTGGGAATGACAGTGGCTGTGATCCCCCAACCGTCAAGCAGCTCACCCGCGACCGCGGCCGACACACAGACATGGGCATACGGGTTGACGATGGCGCGTTCGTGGCAGGCGGCCAGCTCGGGCGTGGTGAAGTGGTCGATGTGATGCACGGTGCGCACGCATCGGTTGACGGCGTTGGCGCTGATGCAGTCCTGTGCGTGCACGACGTCGTAGCCGGTGGGATCGAAAGCGTCCCGCAGCACCTGGATGGACCGCAGGATCCGCGGCCCGAACTCTTCTTCGGAGACGTCGGGAAACGGTGCGATCCGCAGTTCTACGTTCGGGTCGACAGGGCGGAAGAACCCGCAATCCCCGCCGCGGCCGAGCGTCCACACCGTCACCCGCTGTCCTGCCTCGGCGAGTGCCTCGGCCAGTGCGAGCGTGTGCACCACGCTGCCCCGCGGTTTCGTGGAGTAGGTGAGCAGCGCTATCGACAACCTCGACGGTTGTCTCATCGGCCACTCCGGCCCCATGGCAGAGGTGTGTGGATCCGGAGCAGATGTTCCACCAACGGCAACATTGAGCGAAAAGTTGCCGCTGGTGGCACCTCCTCACGCTGCGACAGTCCTTCCCTTGAACTCACGGATAGTGACATCGCATCACTTGGTCCGGTAGACATCGGGCTTGCGCTCATCGAGGTGCCGCAGCACCCGACGAGCTTTGGCAATCTCGGCCGCAACGTCCAGTTCGGCTGTCGCGATACCGGCCTTGGCCCACGTGCGGGCGAGGATGTCGCCGCCGGGGCCAACCACCTTCGCCTGCCCGAGGAAGTGCAGTTCGCCCAGCACCCCGGTCTGGTTGGAGGAGACCAGCACGATCTGATT
>JAODNG010000396.1 GCA_025465385.1 Pseudonocardiales bacterium | reverse complement strand
AGAAATCGCCGGCGGTGAAGACCGGCCGATCGCTGAGCCAAAAGCCCGCAACGTAAGCGTCGTAGATCGACCCGAGCACGGCCGGCTTAAGAGGTTGCGGCCGCGGTGGCTCGCACACGCAAGAGTCACGCACCGCGATGGTCAGGCCACGCCCATCGAGGCTCAGCATCACCCAGCTGGCGCTTCTCGCATGATCCACCGCGTTGCTCACCAGCTCACTGACCACCAACACCGCTTCATCCACGACATCCCACCGGCCCCATGCAGCGCAGACCTCCCGCACCAACGCACGCGCGGCGACCGCAGCGCTCACATCCGCGGGAAACTCCGCCTGCCGCCGTCCCCACCTGCGACACCCCTGGCCGTCGCCCTTTATCGGAGCACCCAGGTCATCACTGGCCATGGCCTTGGCCTCCGGTCATTACGGTCGAACCCCGAATTCTCGTGTACCCCAGAAAACCGCGTGCCGTTCTCCAGAAGATCTTGTCAATCTCAAGAGCCATGCCCTCGCCGGGCGGGCAGTCCTCCGTAATGGCCAACCACCACAACCACCCCCAGCGTGCAAGATCGATGCTCCGGGCCGTCTCTGGGCCGTCGAACGTCGAGAAGTACTGAGAATCCCGGAGAAGTACCGAGAGCGTTCCCCCCGGCCAACGCCGACGCATCCGCCTATTGGCACAGGTGGCAAGGCGTGGGGCGGACGAGCTGGCCTGTAAGCCGGATCCTGTAGCTTCGCGAGCGCACGATCAACTACGTGCGGCGTGCTGTTAGCGTGCTGACTCGAAAAGCCGCGGTAAACCACGGTCAATAGCGGTGCGCCGGGACGCGACGGGCCGGAGGTCGAAGCCCTTGACTACGTTGAGCGCAGTCTTTCAGAATCGCGCTGCGATATCCTTGGGTTCTGGGTTCGATCCTCAGGCGGCCCACTCTTTCCCCTGGTAAACCTCCCGGATTCAGGCGGGCTTGATGTTTGCGTTGAGATGGAAGATGTTTTCCGGGTCGTACTCGCCCTTGATCCGGGCCAGTCGATCGTATTTGGCGGCGCCGTAGGCCGACCGCAGGCGGTCCTCACCGTAGTCGACCATCCCGTTGATGTATCCGTCGCCGCCGCCCACCGCGTGCGGCCGCAGCGCGTCCCAGAACGCACGCACCCAGCCCCGATCCGCGTCCAGCAGGTCCGCATTGGGTGCAAAGCCCACGACGAAGGCGCTGAACCGGGGCGAGCGCCCACCACTGAAGGCGGTGTCGTTGTCACCCGCCCGGCTGTAGGCGCCGTCGAGCCGGTAGAAGAGCACCAATGACATCGGTGATTTCTTCAGCGGCACCTGCTCAGTGACGACCTCGATCACCTCGTCGGAGAGATTCTCGATGTACGTGCACTTCTCGTAGCAATGGAAACCCCAGGCGTTGCCCTCGTCGAGCATCTTCTGGAGTTCGACGTACGGCATGGGAGTCACCATGTCGAAAAGCGGCGGTAGCGTCTCGCGGATCCGCTGGACGAACTGGCCGTGCTCGTCGTCCGCGCCAAAGCCAGTCAGCAGGAGGACATAGCCGGCTCGGAGGTGATGCTGCTCAGGAACGAACGGGGCCGGCGGCGCGTTCAAGGCCCCAACGACGGCGTTGATGCCCAGGGACATGTCAGCGATGACCTCGCGAGCCAACCGCAGGGCCTCGCCCCCCTGGTCAAGAGGCCAAAAGAACAGGCCGAACTGCACCATGGGATCGACTTCGTGCAAACGGAACTCGAACGACGTCACAACTCCGAAGTTGCCGCCTCCCCCGCGCAACGCCCAGTACAGGTCAGGGTGTTCGCCCTGGGCCGCACGCAGTACCCGCCCGTCAGCGACCACGACTTCAGCGGCCACCAGGCTGTCAATGCTGAGCCCAAACCGCCGGGTCAACCAGCCCATACCGCCGCCCAGCGTGAGCCCCCCGACACCGGTATGGCCGATCAACCCGGCAGGCACCGCGAGGCCGTGGGCCTGCGTAGCCGCGTCCATGTCCGACAAGAGAGCGCCACCACCCACTCTGACGCGCCGAGCTTCCGGATCGACCGTCACCTCCCGAAGCTCACTCAGGTCGAGCATCAGACCATCGTCGGCGACGGCCGTACCCGCAGCGTTATGTGCGCCTCCCCGGACGGAGATCTCCAAACCCCGCTCGCGGGCCAGAGTGATCGCCGCGACTACGTCCTGAGTCGACCGACACCGGGCGATCACCGCCGGATGACGGTCGATGCCCGCGTTCCACACCCTCCTCGCGTCGTGATAGCCCTCGTCTCCCGGGACGAGCACTAGCCCGGTCATGGCGGCTCGCAAGGTTTCAATTCCTCCGGCGGCTGTCTGAGTCATGGGTCTCTCCTCGCTCGTCCGGGCGCCATTTAATGTCGCCCATACTTAGAGCCGCGTCACGGGGCCGTTGATACGCCAACAAGGTGGGTAACCCTCAGCGACAGCTTCATCACCGAAAACGCACGGCACCTGGCAATAAACGACATCAACCGCAGCGCCGCGTATAAATGATCTTCGACTTGCGTCACTCGCGCCTGCTTCCACAGCTCGGCTTGCTACCACCAGGGCCGACGCCAACGCTCGAAGATCGAGTCAGCGCAGCCAGGTACTCCACCACCGAAGTGAACACGACCCCGTAGTAGAGGTTGAACCCGTCCACGTATGCACCCACGAGCATCAGGCGCTATCGCGTGCGCACCACATGCCGACCCCTGGATCAAAGATCATCCACGCAGGATACGGCTGCGACTTCGGCGGGGCGTACCCCCCGCGTGCCCCTTTCACGGTCATCAGGGGTCAACCACGGTCACTCATATCACCTATCACCGTGTGCCCGGAGGTCAGCATTAGTGGAAGTCAGTTCCTTGATCCCTGCGGGACCTTCCAAGCTGGCTATGCGGGTTCGATTCCCGTCGCCCGCTCCATACCCGTCTACCAGCCGAGAGGCGACTGCATTCGCCCCATCACAGAACCAGTACTGCGCCCTGTCGCCGACTGTGCCACCCTGATCCAGAAGGGCGCCCCGCTGACCAATCCTGTCGACGCTCCGCTCGCTGGTTACTCAGCCCAAGGACTCGAAGGGGGACGCGTTGTCGATGAGGAAACGCCAAGATCCATCCGTTTGCTGGCGGAAGACAATTACGGGTCGAGCGCGAACCGTCACCAGATCACCGTCGGCATCGTTGCTCGCCATCTTCCATTCGGTTGTCGCCAGAGCGATATCTCCCACCCGATGAATGCTAAATAGCTTGACTATTTCGAACCGTGCCCCGGTCGCCAAGACGCCAGCGAACGTTTCCCGAAGAGCATCGGAGCCGGCAACAACTTTTCCAGGAGCCGGAACAAGCACCGCCTCAGGCTCAAACAGGCTGACCAGTCCGTCGATGTCACCCGCGTTAAACGTATCCTGGAAAACTTTTCCAGCCTCTTCTACGTGCTCGATCCTGATCACACTCGGTGCCGTTTTCTCCGTCATGACTGCTCCTTACCGTGTCAGCACCTGCGTGCCTGCGTTCTCCGCTGGCGACCGGCGTCAGCGGCGTTCACCAGAGAAGGAGCCGCGTAGACGCCAGATACCTCC
>JAODNG010000315.1 GCA_025465385.1 Pseudonocardiales bacterium | reverse complement strand
TCAGTCAAAAGCCGATCCCAGGTCCCGTCTGCGGCCCCCCTGTCATGGCGTTTCCAGACGTTTTGCCACGGACCGAAACTCTCCGGCAGATCCCGCCACGGCGACCCGGTCCGATACCGCCACACGATGGCTTCGATCACTGTGCGGTGATCGCTCCATCGCCCACCCCGCAAACCCTTTGAACTGGGCAGCAGCGGCTCGATCCGACCCCACATCTCATCGGAGAGCACACCAGTACGCGTCACACCGAGATCATGGAACAGCTAATGATCAAGATCCGGGAGACACGCCCTAGGTCGTCGACGAGCTGCATCGTCGTGCACGCGACCGTCGGCCAAGGCGTACGACCAGGTCTTGCTGCCCTTGGGCGGTGGCCGACCGGTCCTGAGCACCCAGACGCTGACCGCGCGGTTCCATCTGCACCACAGCCAGCAACGCCTCCTGAAACGCGGCCAACGTGACGTCACGACGAGGCAAGGAAGCGGCCATTCGGCCTACTGTGGACGCCGACGGCTCCTAGTCATGTGGAGCACAACAGCAGTGCCGTTGTGAGAGGTAACTGATGACCGACGTCAAGCACTACCTGGTTGGGGAGCACGTCGAGGATTTCAATTCTGGACTGATCAGCCGACGGGAGCTGCTCCGTCGAGTGACCCTGATCACCGGGAGCATCGCCAGCACCTTGGTGTTCCTGGAAGTGGCAGGTTGTCGAAGCGAGCCTTCCGGACAGCCGCCCTCGCCAGCATCTCGGCAAGCCAGCACGCCGCAACCATTCGCCACGCCACCCGCTCGACCCACCACTGACGGGGTGACCGTGCAGCCTGACGACCCCCGAATCACGATCTCGCCTATGACGGTGACCGGGACTGACGGTGCGTCCCTGATCAGCTACCACGCCCGGCCAGCCAGCGGTGAACCGGCGGGTGGCATCCTCGTGGTTCACGAGAATCGTGGTCTCGTTACCCACATTGAAGACGTGGTCCGCCGGGTGGCTACTGCCGGTTTCAGTGCCGTCGCCGTTGATCTGCTGTCTCGTCAAGGCGGAGCCGTCAAGCTCAGCGATCCGGCTGACTACGCGGCCGTCTTGAGTAAACAGGACCCCATGGCGATGGTGTCAGACCTGCAACAGGCGCTATCCGCGTTGTCGGGAACCGGCCCGGGGGACCGGCTTGGTATGACTGGTTTCTGTTTCGGTGGTGGCATGACTTGGAGTGCGCTTGCCGCGGGTACCGCGGTCAGGGCTGCGGTGCCTTTCTACGGCCCACCGCCGAAGAATCTGACCGGGCTGGCGACGACCACGGCCGCGGTGCTCGCCATCTACGCCGAGCGGGACACTCGGATCACCAGCACCAAAGACGAGATTGCGCAGCAGCTGAGCCGCACCGGCCGTCCGTACCAGATCAAGGTTTACCCCGGAGTAGACCACGCGTTTCACAACGATACTGGCCCGCGCTACAACGCGACCCAGGCGGAAGCTGCTTGGGTCGCCACCATCAACTGGTTCCACCAATACGTGCGCTAACCCCACGGCTGGATTGGCGCGGACAGTGACGCCGCAGTGGGCTCGCCAGGCACGCGGTGTAACCCGGGTGCCTATTTGTTAGTGGGCCGGGTTCGCGCTGGCCGCGGAGGTGGTGGCGGTGTGATGGGACGGACTGGGTGTGGTCAGGCTGCCGCCGCTCGTATGGGGGCCGGGGCTGACGAGCGAGGTGCGGACGCGCCACAGTTGCGCGTGGTCGATGGCGAGTTCTATCCGGACTGGGAGGCGGTGTACCGGGACAACGTAGGTCGGGTGTATCGGCTGATGTTCGCCAAGGTGGGTAACCGGCCGGACGCGGAGGATTTGACCGCCGAGGTGTTTCTGGCGGCGCTACGTCCGCTGCGGGTCTCAGCCAGCGTGGGTGAGGTGCGGGCCTACCTGTCGGCCACCGCGCGGACGGTCTTGGCCGGGTATTGGCGGCGGACGTTGGGTCGCGAGGTCACCATGCTCACCGATGACGAGGGGCTGGAGTCTATGCCGGCCGAGACCGCGGTTCCCTCGGACGCGGCGGCACGGGCGGGGGTGATCCTGGCGGGACTACCCGAGCCCTATCGGCGCATCCTGCAGTTGCGGTTTGTGGAATCCTGTTCGGTGCGTGAGGCCGCAGCTGCGCTGGGGATAAGCGTGGCCTATGCGAAGGTGCTGCAGCATCGGGCCTTGCGTCGAGCCGCGCAGCTGGAGGTGGACAGGTGAGTGCACGGGGCGCGCGCCGGTTCGTCGCGGACTTGCTGCGAGGTCGTCGGCCGCGATCGTTTCGCGCCGACGACACTGACGTCGAGCAGTTGCGTGCGGCGATCACGCTGCGGGCCGCGCAGCCGGGTAGCGCGACGCCGAGTGAGGAGTTCGTCACCGATCTGCACCGGCGGTTGGCCGCCCAGCTGGCACGCGAAGAGATGGAGGAGCCGATACCAGCGCCTCGGCCGGTGGTTGACAGCACCCGGCGAAAACTGGTGGCGGCCAGCTCAATCGCGGTGGCGGCCGCGGCGGCCGGTGCCGTGCTGGATCACACGGTGATCAGCCGTGGTCCTGCCCAGAGCGGGGCTGGCGGGCAGCAGACGTTGGTCCCGAGCACCGGTCAGTGGCGCACGGTGAGTGTCAGTGCGGATCTGGCCGAGGGCGGGGTGCAGGGTTTTGACCTGGGCACGGTCGTCGGGTTTGTAGCTCGCACCGGTGGTGCGCTGCGGGCGGTATCGGGGGTCTGCACGCATCTGGGTTGCCGGTTGGCCCTGGATGCGGCGGCCCGGCGGCTGGACTGCCCGTGCCACCGCACGTCTTTCGCGGTCAGCGGCGAGTTGCTGCGGTACCAACTGCCCGTGCCGCCCGCGGCATTGCCGCAATTCGAGGTCCGGGAGCTGCACGGCGAGGTGCAGGTCTACGCCCCACCAGGTCCGGTGATCTAGGCCCGGTGGTGTAACCGCAATCCCTATCGCCACCCTCGGACTGCTCGCCGTCCCACTGCTCCACCACACCAGCACCCGCCGAGCTCTTTGCCAGTTGTGAGAGGTGAGATCCATGGAGGGAAGGATCAGGGAAGGGCTGGTTCATACCGTCACAGCGACATCTACCGCCATGAATAAAGGAGAGACGCCATGGCGATCTCAGCGACCATGCCCGCCGTCACACATGTCGCCGTAACCGTGACCGACCTGGCCGTCAGCGAGGAGTGGTACACCACGGTCCTGGGCATCAAGCCCGTCATCGACGAGGACACTGGCCCGTTCCGGCATATCGTCTACGAGCTCGGCAACACCCTGCTCGGGCTGCACGGCTTCCCCGACCTGGCCAGCGACGAGCCTTTCGACGAGCGCAAGCCGGGTCTCGATCACATCGCCTTCGGCTGCGCGAACCGCAGCGAGCTGGTGGAGTGGGCCGCTCGCCTCGACGAGCTCGGCATCACCCACGGTGACATCGTCGATATGGGATATGGATCTGGCCTGTCGTTCCGCGATCCGGACAACATCGCCCTTGAGCTATTCGCCCCGCCGTCCTGAGCAGCTGGTGGCCAGCCGGGCGACATCAACACTTCGCTGCCGCGCGACGGCACCGTTCGGCGTCGATCGGCTGGCCTGCTCCGTGAAACTTTTCCGCGGCGGTGTGCATTCGCTCTCGCGCCGTCGTGTGGTCGCCACTCGCGCCCGCCACCGCGGCTTGCGCCTCCGCGATAGCTGCCTCCCACGAGGTCCCCTGCCACAACACCGCCGACCGCTGAGCCAGGCCCAGCAGCCGTTGTGCGTTGCGAAGATCCCCGGTCCTGGCACACGCGATCGACGCAGGCACCGACAGCATGATCGAACAAAAGGGGCAGAAGTCGTCCCATCCGAGCATTGCTTCGGCTTGATCGATGATGGCTCTAGCCTCGAGCGCGTCAGGTGCAGCGACGATCATCGTGCCGAAGATGCGTTGCAGGAGATGCCTGGCGAGCATCGACCCGCGCGCCAGGGGGAGTGCATCCTGGAGCAGGCGCATCGCAAGTTCGCAGTCTCCCTCGGCGATGCGAACTTCGGCGAGGCGCTGCAATGAATGCGCCTCGCCGGCGGCAGACCCGATCTCACGGTGCAGGTCGCGCGCCTCGGAGAGTTCGGCCGCGGCGAGACCGAGATCGCCCGAGAGGAATGCGGCTTCGCCGATCAACGCCGACGCGAAGGCTTCGGCACGTAATGCGCCGCTGCGCCTGGCTGTCGCCTGAAGGTCGCAGGCCAGGTCGATGACTTCGGCGTAGGGATTTGGCCCGTACAACATGCACTCGGCCGCGCAGAGGTAGCCGTCGAAGATGGCGTTGGCAGTCTCCGGGTTATCCCGCGTCCGGCGCAGCTCCAGGCGCATACGGTCGAACCAGCTACCCGAGCGATGCGCCAGCAACCCTTGCAGCGAGACCAAATCGAGCACCATCCAGTTGCGCTCGCCTGCGAGCACCAGCCGCTGTGCCTCATCGGCCGCCGCCTGCGCCGTCGCGAAGTCGGCGGTGAAATACGCGCACTTACCTCGTGCCATGAGGATGTCGGCGTCATCGACGCCACCATCGGTGTCGAGCCCGTCGAGGGCTGCCACCGCGGTGTCGACATCGCCCGACATCAGGGCGCAGCGTGCAAGCCGAACGCGCAGTCGTCGGACCGTGCTCGGATGCGCCCCGTCGAGTGCCTCGCGATAGGCGGACGTGGCCATCGGGTCGCCGAGGGCGTTGAGTAGGTCACCGCGCAACGACAGCGCTGCAGCCCGCTGTGCCCCGGTGGCATGCGGCCAGATCGCTTCGACCAATGCCAGCGCATCGCGGTATGCGCCAACGGCCGCTTCCGTCTCGGCGGCTCGTATCAGGTACGGCACGGCGTCACCAGCTGCACCGGACTGGAGCAGGTGGTGACCGATTCGTGCGGCCGACGCGCCTACCTCGATCAGGCGGCTGGCAGCATCACGGTGGATCCGGCGTTGCCGGTAGGGCGGGAGATCCTCGAGAAGCGCCTCGCGGACCAGGCCGTGCCGGAACCGGTAGCCGGCGCTCGCGGGCTCGACGACCAGCGCGGCGAGGGCGGCGTCCAGGTGGTCGAATGCTGCGCCTTCTGGCAGCCCGGACAATGCGACGAACTCGTCGGTGTCGAACGACGAACCGACGACAGCCACGCGTTGCAGAACCTCGCGCGTCGCGGGCAGGATGCCGCCGATGACGTTGGCATCGAGCGGCTGCATCCGTTTCGGCTCGCTGCCGGCCCGGCGGGCGAGCTCGTTCACCGCAAAAGGGATACCTCGACTGAGCGCGGTGATGTGTTCGACCTGCTCGGGCGTGGGCTCGGGGACGTGGCGATGAATGAGGGTGGCGACGTCGTCGGTGCCAAGTGGGCCGAGCTCGAGCTCGACGGCTCGATGCCGGTCAAGCAGGCTCTGGCGCGTCTGGGCCAGCGTGTCGGACATCGGAGCCGGTCGATGCGTGAACACGATGCAGACCCGCTGGTCGTATGCCGAACGTGCGATGTAGTGCAGGAGACGCAGGCTGGCGTCGTCGGCGTCGTGGACATCATCGATGGTGAGCAGTAGCCCCCTCATGGCCGATGCCCGGCGGACCAGTTCGGCCGCTGCCACGTACAACCGCTGATGCGAGCTTTCACCGCTCCATGAGCTCTCTGCCCCGGCGAGGGCACGGTTGATCTCTTCTTTATGGTGATCGGGTAGCCCGTCAAGTAACGTCGGATGATGCCGGGACACGCCGGCGAGTGCCTCGACGACGGGCGCATACGGCCATGCCCCCTCGACCGGCGCCGACGAGCCGTGACCCACACAAAAGCTCTGCTCCTCTGCTCGCGCCCTGATGGCGGCCAGCAGGGACGACTTGCCGATTCCAGGCAGGCCAGTGACGATCAGCGTTCGGCTGTGTCCCGCAGCCGAGTCGGACAGCGCTCGCTGGGCGATGGACAGCTCGCGGTTGCGGCCGAGCAACGGGTCGTCCCGTCGAGCAACGACGTCGCGCTCAGCGATCAGGCGGTCACGCAATATCGTCGCCTCGCGCCCGGGAGAAACACCCAGCTCACGTTGCAACGTGCGGGTCATGCGTTCGAACTGACGCAAGGCCGCATGGCGATCGCCGCCCGCCGCGTAGCGCCGCATGAGGGAGAGATGAGCGAGCTCGTCGCTTGGGTCGAGCTCGACGACAGTCTCCCAGCAACCATCGAGGCGCAGCAAGTCGAGATAGCGGAGACGGAGTTGTTCGCGGCGCTCCTCGGCCCACGCCTCGTACCTGTCGTGGGGCAGCAGCTCACCGCCGTACATCGAGAGCGCCTCGTGGGCGGCGGCGACATCATCTTTGACGAGAGCCCGGCTGGCGAGGTCTTCAAAGCGCTCGACATCAACGGTCGTGTCGCAATCGGGGCATAACACGACGTTGTCACCACGCAGCACGACCGCGTTCGACACGTCGATGGCCCGTCTCGCGAAATGCGCCGCTTTGTGCAGCTTCGGGGTGGCCTCATCGATCGTGTCATCGGGCCACACGAGATCGATGACCTGCTCCCGGTGCAGGCGCCTTCCGGGCGCCATGGCGAGTACCTTCACCAGCGCCGCCGCGTGCCGGCGCGTCCAGTTGCTCGCGGCGACCGGGACGGCGTCGACCGTCACCTCGAATCGACCGAGCAGCGTGATGTGAATCATCGGCATGTCACGGGCACCTCCCGTCGCCTCGTCGGTCGATCGCGAGCGGCTTCATCACGATGCCCCGAAGAAAGCCTAGGACCCGCCGCCGCGTACGCCCAGACCTGCCACGGGTAGTGAGCTTGGCTAACCGCGCGGGTGTGGCGCGGACGAGCCGATGCGAACGATCCGCGCGAAGGAGGGGACCCCAGCCTTGCTGAGGACGAAGAGCATGTAGTGCCCCGGGGGGCAGATCTCCGGGCGCTCGGGCTCTTTAATGGTCACGCTGCTATCGTCGTAGCGGAACTCGAGAACGTTGATGCGCTGGTTCTCGTCGGCGG
>JAODNG010000300.1 GCA_025465385.1 Pseudonocardiales bacterium | reverse complement strand
GGGAGCTGACTTGGGGCTACGTCCCAGAAAAGTCCAGCCGGGCGTCGCCGAAAGTTTCCGTTGACTTCACGATAACGTAACATCACACAAGTGACGTGATGAAATTAACAATGCATCGGATGTGTGTGACGGTCGTTACCGCCAACATTCCTTGCGGAACCTCGAGCGCCTCGGTTAGGTTCACCGCGTCAGCCGAAGTCATGACGCTTTCGAGCCGTGCCATGACGAGAAGTAGGGGGGATAATGGCATTCTCCATCTCTGATTTCTGCATCGGTGCTATTCCTGTCGGACCGGCCGCGAATACCCATTGCGGCTCGTCGCGTATGTGACTCTGCATAAATAGCAGAGTTCCAGTGGGCGGACCTGATGACAACAGCGAAGCCTGACAAAAGGAGAACCTGATGAGACGTAAGGTCGACCGGGTCGCCGCTGGCGATCATTGGGTCTACCTGGACCGGTCATGGGCCCACCGATTGGGTGTGAGGAAGACCGCAGGTACGTACCGGATCCGCAGCCGTGATCTGGCGCGCAGGCTCGCCCAGGAAACGCTGTGGGTGGACGAATCAGGAAGAGTTCATGCCCACGGAGCGGGGACAGCAGCGACGCGCTCCAACAGGGCAAGCGACCGCAACCGCAACCACCCCGAGGGCTTTCCTGCGAGAGCCAGGTCGTGGTCCTAACGTTCGTCGGCACCTGGCGCGACGACGGGCAGGTCGGGCGGAGGACCATGCTCGATCAACTCGAGCAGCGCATCGGTGTCCAGATGGGCCGAGACGAGGTCGCCGAGCAGGTTCAGCTGGGCGTCTCGCAATGCGGCGAAGTTGGTGTCGGGCGCCGGTCGGAAACCGGGTCGGTCTGCAAGGTAGGCCACTCGCCGCAGCAGGGCACGGCGGAAGCCGTCATTCTCGAACAGCCCATGCCAGTGGGTGCCCAGCAGGTGTCCGCCGTCGGACCCGTCGTCGGGACCCGAAACGAGCGGCGGGTCACCGCGATGGGCCACCCGACCGTGGTGTATCTCATAGCCGGTCACTGGCTCTCCCAGCGCGGTACCGGAAGGGCGCGCCAGATGCTTGGCCGGATCGAAGACCACTTCGAGATCCAGCAGCCCGAGGCCCGCCACCTCCCCGGCACCGGACTCGACATGATCGGTGATGCGGCGGCCCAGCATCTGGTAGCCACCACAGATGCCCAGCACCGGACGGCCAGCGGCGGCGTGTGCCAGCACCGCGGCGGCCAGGCCCGTTCGGTGCAGCCAGGACAGATCTGCCACGGTGGACTTCGAGCCGGGGAGCACCACCAGATCAGCGTCGGCCAGTCGGGAGGGCTCAGTGACGTAGCGGACCGCCACTCCAGGCTCGCAGGCCAACGCCTCGACGTCGGTGCCGTTGGAGATCCGCGGCAGCCGCACCGCGGCGACTCGCAGCCACTGGGTGCCATGAGGTGGCGCCGGCTGCCCGACCACCCCCTCGGGGGTGTGTGCCAGCGAGTCCTCGGCATCGAGCCACAGCGAATCGCAATACGGCAGCACCCCGTAGCTGCACCGACCGGTCAGCGTTCGCAGCTGGGCCAGCCCGGGAGCCAGCAGGTCCGGGTCGCCGCGGAACTTGTTGATCACGAATCCGGCCACCAGTGCTTGGTCGGCTTCCGACAGCAGAGCCAGGGTGCCGAACAGATGCGCGAGCACGCCGCCACGGTCGATGTCACCGACCACCAGGACTGGCAGTCCAGCGGCCCGGGCCAATCCCATATTGGCGATGTCGGTGCCCCGCAGATTGATCTCGGTTGGCGATCCGGCGCCCTCGCAGATCACCACGTCGTACTCGGCTCGTAGCGCGGCCAACGCGCCCACCACGACGTCGAGAAGCTCAGGCTTACGGTGCCGGTAGGACGCCGCGGAGACCGTGCCAGCGGCGTGGCCGAGCACCACAACCTGCGCGCAGCGGTCGCTTCCGGGCTTGAGCAGAACCGGGTTGAACCGCACCTCGGGCTCAATGCCGCACGCCGCGGCTTGCATCGCCTGGGCTCGACCGATCTCCCCACCGTCAGGCGTCACGACCGAGTTGTTGGACATGTTCTGCGCCTTGAACGGCGCCACTGATATCCCGCGACGGCTCAGCCACCGGCATATCCCAGCCACCAGGACACTCTTGCCTGCGTCGGAGGTGGTGCCCGCAACGAGCAGTGCTCGGGGCTTGATACCGGGCATGACTACGGCAGGGTCAGGATCTCCGCCCCGTCCGAGGTGACGACGAGGGTGTGCTCGAACTGTGCGGTGCGCGCCTTGTCCTTGGTCGTCACCGTCCACCCGTCTGGCCACACGTCATAGTCGATCGTGCCGAGCGTGATCATCGGTTCGATGGTGAAGGTCATTCCCTCCGCTAGGATGGTGTCCACGGACGGCTCGTCGTAGTGCAACACGACCAACTTGCCGTGGAAGGAGCGGCCGATGCCGTGGCCGGTGAAGTCGCGGACGACTCCGTAGCCGAAGCGCTTGGCGTACGCCTCGATCACCCGTCCGATCACGTTGAGCGCCCGACCCGGCCGCACCGCGCGGATGCCACGCATCATCGCTTCGTGGGTCCGCTCGACCAGGAGCCGGTCCTCCTCGGAGACCGCACCGGCGAGGAAGGTGGCGTTGGTGTCGCCATGCACGCCGCCGATGAACGCGGTGACGTCGATGTTGACGATGTCGCCGTCCTCGATGACGGTCGAGTCCGGGATGCCGTGGCAAATCACCTCGTTCAGTGACGTGCAGCAGGACTTGGGAAAGCTCTTGTAACCCAGGGTCGAGGGATACGCGCCGTGGTCGACCAGGAACTCGTGTACCACCCGATCGACCTCATCGGTGGTCACGCCCGGCCGCACCGCCCGGCCGCCCTCGGCGAGCGCCTGAGCGGCGATCCGTCCCGCCTCCCGCATCGCTTCGATGACCTCGGGCGGCTGGATCAACGGATCTGCGCATGGCCTCGGACCGGGTTTGCCGACATAGTCCGGCCGCCGGATCGTCGAGGGGACCGGACGGATCGGTGTCTGACGGCCTGGACGCAACGGGGTTCGCACGGGCATGTCCCCACTCTATGCCGGTCACTGCGCGCCGAGTGCGGACAGGAAGCGGCCCGAGACGTCCAACGCCGGGGCGGTCGAGCCGGCGCCGACGACGAGAGTCGCGAGTGCGACATCACCGCGGAAGCCGACGAACCAGCCATCCGCGCCGGTGGGGCTGTTCTCCGCGGTGCCGGTCGTGCCGAACAGCTGGCCTTGGTCAGCCAAGAATTTCGCGGTTCCCGCGGTCACCGCCTCGCGCGTCATCGCCCGCACCGCGCCAGCGACATCGGGTGGCACCGGCGGTACCGGTCCGAGTGCCGTCTGCGTCGGAATTCCCCTGATCAGGAGCGGAGTGGGGAGCCGGCCCCCGGCATCGATCGTCGCAGCCACCAGCGCCATACCAAACGGGCTGGCGAGCACTCGACCCTGTCCGAATCCGTTCTCCGCGCGCCGCACCATCGACTCCGAAGGGGGAACCTGACCGGTGACGGTAGCGGCGCCGGCAATGTCGTAGTTCATCCCGATGCCCATCTGGTGCGCCGCATCGGTCAACGCACCAGTTCCAAGCCGAGCCGCCAGTTGGGCAAACGTGGTGTTGCACGAGTTAGCGAACGCGGTGTGCAGTGGCACCGTGCCCAGGTCGACGAGGCGGTCATTGGGCACTACCCGCTCCCCGACAATCGTGGTGGCCGGACAGGCCACCGGCGAGTTCGGCGTGACCTGCTTGGACTGCAACGCCGCCGATGCGGTGACAATCTTGAAAGTGGATCCCGGCGGGAACCGCCCGGTCAGTGACAGTGCGCCTTGCGCGTCGGCCGCGCTGTTCTGCGCGACGCCCAGAATCTCCCCAGTGGAGGGCTGGATCGCCACGATCATCGCCGGGTTGGGCACCGCGTCGACAGCGTGTTCGGCGGCGACCTGAACGGCGCGGTCGACCGTGGTAGTCAGCGTCAGCACCGGGCGTGGCTGTTCGGCGGCGAGGGTCTCGACC
The DNA here is from genome assembly GCA_025465385.1 of Pseudonocardiales bacterium. GTDB lineage: Bacteria > Actinomycetota > Actinomycetes > Mycobacteriales > Pseudonocardiaceae. The sequence goes on along the minus strand of JAODNG010000300.1, from coordinate 16,390 downwards.
TCTTGCCCCATGGAGTTCACCGTCACGATCCGCCAACCGGCGGCGTTCTCGAGCTGCTGTTCGACCACTTTGCGCAGGCCCGGCAGCAGCTGCGAGGCGAAGTCCCGGTCCGGCCCGAGCAGCCGTTGCTGGGTCGGGAAAGTTAAACCAGGCAGCTCGCCGATCTGGTCCCGGACCGCTGAGTAGTCCGGCTCGCGGAGCACTGCCACCGCGCTGGGTTGTCCCACCGGGGCCGCATTGGCTCCCGCGATGATCGACTGCTGGGTGATCTGGGGATCGAAACGCCCCAGCGCAGTAGCCAGCTGGGCAGCCTCTCCGGCCAGGTCCGGGACCGCGCTGCGATCCAACGCGACGGTGACCACGGTCTGCGAGGTGAGCAAAGGTGTCCCGGCGCGGTCGACCACCGGGGCCGGTTCGGCTGGTACGTCACGTAACGTGACGAGCTGATGGGCGCCCAGGCGCGGGTGCAGCACCGCTGGAGACCATCGCACCCGCCACCCGTCGGCGGCGGTCGCAGGCACTAGCTCGAAGGCCCCTGGGTAGCGCCACTGCCGGCCCTTACCCAGGTCCCAGACCGCGGCGAAAGAGGCCGACGCGATGCGGTCGCCGGAACGGACATCTCCCACAGTGAGCTGCACGTGCTGGGGCTTCAGCTCGTCGCGGACCTGCCGGATCAGTTCAGTGGCGGCTCCCGGATCGTCGGTGAGCCGCCCGGCACCAGCAGTGTCACCTCTCGATACGGCGTCCAGAAACGCAGCCGCCGCGTCGCGCGGATCCGACCCGAACAGACCACAGCCAGCCAGCAGGACGGCCATCAGGGTCGCCAGCAGAGCGGCTACCAGACGTAGGAGGGACACGGGCGCGAGTATGCCTCTTGACTTTTCAGAACAGCACCGTTGCGAAACATCCCACCTGGGTGAAACCGACTCGGCGGTACGCAGCACGGGCCGGCTGGTTGTAGGCGTTGACGTACAGGCTGGCGACCCGGCCCATCTGCTGTAATCGGGCCACAACGGCCGCGGTCGCACCCGCCGCCAGCCCATGTCCACGCCAATCCGGGTGCACCCAGACCCCCTGGATCTGACCCACCGTAGCGGACATGGCCCCGATCTCAGCCTTGAACACGACCTCACCGGCCTCGAACCGGGCGAATGCCCGCCCCGCCCCGATCAACTCCATCACCCTGGCCCGGTAACCGGCCCCGCCGTCGGGTAGCCGAGGATCGACCCCGACCTCCTCGGTGAACATCGCCACTGCAGCCGGCAGGTAGCTTTCCAGCTCGTCGGGACGCACCGGCCGCACCAGCGGGTCCGCAGGCACCCCAGGTTGCTCGGCAAGCACCAGCAGCGGCTGGTTCAGACGCTCTTCGCGGGCCGGCCCCCAATTCTCACACAGCTCCGACCACAGCCCGAGCACTTGATCGACCGGTCCCACCAGTGAAGAGCAGCACCTGGGCCGCCGCGCCGCTCGGTCTGCGAATGCCCGGATCGCCGCCGGTCCCCCGCACAGCGGCACGAGATTGGGGCCAGAAAAGCACAGCCCGTCCAGCCCGCCTTGCGAACCATCGGCGAAACCCCACAGCTCCCCGCCGAGCCGCCATGGATCTAAACCGCCGTTTTCGATCCGGGCAGCGACCATGCAGGACATCACCGGGTCAGTGGCCAGCGCCGCACGGACGCTGCGCACGTCTCGGTCATCCAGCAGCCGCGCACCCGCGTACTTGAGCACACCACCTAGAGTGCCAGAACGGCGGATGACTGCCATTTGACTGCGCTCACTGAGAACCCTCCGCCAGGCGGAAGGCCTCCTCGATGAGAGTCTCGACGATCTGCGCCTCCGGCACAGTCTTGATCACCTTGCCGCGGACGAAAATCTGTCCCTTGCCGTTGCCCGAGGCCACACCGAGGTCGGCCTCCCGAGCCTCGCCGGGTCCATTGACCACACAGCCCATCACCGCCACCCTCAGCGGCACTTCCATGCCTTCCAGACCCGCAGTGACCTCCTCCGCGAGCTTATAGACATCGACCTGGGCTCGGCCGCAGGACGGACACGACACGATTTCCAGCCGCCGGGTCCGCAAGTTCAGCGACTCGAGGATCTGCAGGCCGACCTTGACCTCCTCGACCGGCGGCGCGGACAGCGAGACCCGGATGGTGTCCCCGATGCCCTGGCTGAGCAACGCCCCGAACGCGGTGGCCGACTTAATGGTGCCCTGGAAGGCCGGGCCGGCCTCGGTGACCCCGAGATGCAACGGGTAGTCGCATTGCGCGGCAAGCTGCTCGTAGGCCCGCACCATGATCACCGGATCGTGGTGCTTCACCGAGATCTTGATGTCATGAAAGTCGTGTTCGGCGAACAGACTGGCCTCCCACAACGCGGATTCGGCCAGCGCCTCTGGGGTCGCCTTGCCGTACTTGGCCAGGATCTTGGGGTCCAGCGACCCAGCATTGACACCGATCCGGATCGGAATGCCCGCGTCCTTGGCGGCCCTGGCGATCTCGGCCACCCGATCATCGAATTTCTTGATGTTCCCGGGGTTGACTCTCACAGCCGCGCACCCGGCGTCGATGGCCGCGAAGACGTATTTGGGCTGGAAGTGGATATCAGCGATCACTGGGATCCGGGACTTGCGAGCGATAGCCGGCAGCGCATCGGCGTCGTCGGCACTGGGCACGGCCACCCGGACGATGTCGCAGCCCGCCGCGGTGAGCTCGGCGATCTGCTGCAAGGTGGCGTTGACGTCAGCGGTGAGCGTGGTGGTCATCGATTGCACGGACACCTGATGCTCGCTGCCCACTCCCACGGTACCGACCTGCAACTGCCGCGTCTTGCGACGCTCCGCGAGCACCGGCGGCGGCAGGGCGGGCATGCCAATCATCATCAGGAGACGCCCCTCATTGGTGCGGTCATGGGTGCAACCGAATCGGATTGATGATGTCGGCGGTGACGGTCAGAGCACCGACCCCGATGAACAGGATCGCGATCGCATAGGTCAGCGGCATCAGCCTCGTGTAGTCCACCGGAGGCCCGTTGGGACGGCCGGTGGCCCGCCGGACGGCGTTGCGGACGCTCTCATAAATGTTGACCGCAATATGCCCGCCGTCCAGCGGAAGCAACGGCAGAAGATTGAATACCCCGACGAAAAGGTTGAACGCCGAGAGCAGGAACAGGAAGAACCACCACGCACCGAACCCGACAGCGTCACCACCGAGCACGCTGACCCCGACCACGCTGATCGGGGAGTCCGGACGATTCTCCCCACCGAGCCGTTGGAACAGCGCAGGGATCTTCTGCGGGAATTGTTTGAGGCCCTGCCAGGTGTTGGCGAACATGGTGCCGGTGAAGCTGATGGTCTTGCCTACCGCGGCCGCCGGGCCGTAATGCAGGGTCACGGCGTCCGGTTGCTGCGGTGTCACGCCGATCGCGCCGACCAGCTTGTCGCCCTGACCACCCAGCGCCGAGACCGGAACCCGGGCCACGTCGACCACCACGGTGCGCTGCTGCCCGGCCCGCTCAAGCCGGAACTCGGTGGGACCGGAACGGCTTTGGATCGCGCCGATCAGGTCCGCGGAGTTATGCACCGGGATGCCTGCCACGGCCAACACTCGATCCCCCGGCTGCAGTCCCGCGTTCTTAGCCGGCGCGGGGGAACCCGGCTGGCAAGAATTGTCGGCGCGCACCTCGAGGCACTGGCTGACCTTGGACACCACCGCGGGCGCTGGCGCCCGGTCAAGGTTCGGCAGGCCGGTCGATACCGCCATCACGTAGATCAGCACAATGCCCACGATGAAGTGGGTCAGCGAGCCCGCCGACAGCACCACTACACGCTGCCAGGTGGGGAACCGGAAGAACGCCCGCTTGCGGTCGTCCGGATCGGGTAGCTCATCCATCGCGGTCATACCCGCGATATCGCAAAACCCACCCGCCGGGATCAGTTTGAGGCCGTACTCGGTCTCTCCCCGGCGAAAGGAGAACAGGGTGGGGCCAAAGCCGATGAAGTAGCGGCGCACCTTCATCCCGAACGCCTTGGCGGTGTACATGTGGCCGGCCTCGTGCAATGCGACGCAGATCCCGATACCCATCGCAAAGAGCACTACCCCCAGCACGAACGTCACGCTCTGCTCCTCACTTCGGAGTCCCACCGGCCTGGGCAAGTCGGCCGCTCAGCAGTTCTCTGGCTCTGCTCCGAGCCCAGTCCTCGGCGGCCAGCACGTCTTCCACCGTAGTCGGGTCGGTCTGCCACCCCTGCGCCTCGCCCAACACTGCCGCTACCGTGTCGACGATCTCACGGAAGGAGATGCGGCGCTCGAGGAAGGCAGCCACTGCTTCTTCGTTGGCCGCGTTGAACACCGCGGGAACGCACCCGCCGGCGATTCCCGCCTCTTTGGCCAGCTCAATGGCAGGAAAGGTCTCGGTGTCCACTGGTTCGAAGGTCCAGGTGGTTGGCCTGGCGAAGTCACAGGCCGGGGCCACGTCGGCGACCCGGTCCGGCCAGCCCAATGCCAGCGCGATCGGCAATCGCATGTCCGGCGGGCTGGCCTGGGCGATCGTGGAGCCATCGGTGAAGGTGACCATGGAGTGAATCACCGACTGCGGGTGCACCACGACGTCGATGCGATCGTAGGGAATGCCGAAGAGCAGGTGCGTCTCGATCAGCTCCAGGCCCTTGTTCACCAGGGTGGCCGAGTTCACTGTCACTACAGGTCCCATCCGCCAGGTCGGATGCGCCAGGGCCTGCTCAGCGGTGACCCCGTCGAGGTCGTCGCGGTGGCGCCCGCGGAAGGGTCCGCCGGATGCGGTCAGCACCAGCCGGCACACCTCCGCCCGGCTGCCGGCGCGCAGGCATTGGGCCAGCGCCGAGTGCTCAGAGTCCACCGGCACGATCTGGCCGGGGGCGGCGGCACGGGTGACCAGCGTGCCCCCAGCCACCAGGGACTCCTTGTTGGCCAGCGCGAGGATGGCCCCGCTACGCAGCGCCGCAAGCGTCGGCGCCAGGCCGCGGGAACCGGTCACGCCGTTGAGCACCACGTCTGCGGGCTCGGTCGTGACAAGCTCGGCCGCTGCCTCGGGACCGACCAGGATCCGAGGCATCCGGTAGCCGCCCCGGTTGTACCCGCAGCGCTGCGCTTCGGCGAACAGCGCCAGCTGCAGATCCTGCGCCGCCCGGCCGCGGGCCACCGCTACGGCGGGTGCGCCGGACGCCAGCACCTGCGCGGCCAGCGCCTGCGGGTCTGCCCCACCGGCAGCGAGCCCAACTACGCGGAAGCGCTGGGGGTTGCGCTGGATGACGTCCAGCGCCTGGACGCCGATGGACCCGGTGCTGCCGAGCAGCAGTACCGTACGTGGGCGATCTGGCAGGTCCATTGAGGTCATTGTTCCCGATGGCAGTGGTGTTAAGCGTGCACGGTAGTGAGTCTGCGCTGGCCGGGCGGTGGTATGCGATGATGTCGGCGTGACCGCGACTGATCAGCACCCCGCCGACCAGGACTCGACCCGCGGCGTGCACTCGACCCACGGTGTGGATCCGGACGAGGAGCCGTCAGCCGCGTGGGGCTGGCATGGCACTCCGCAGCGCGCCGGCAAGATCGCTGGTTGGTTCACCGCTATCGCGCTATTCGCGATGCTGATCGGGAACAACGAAGGTCACGTGGGTGACTTCTTCCTGATCGCCCCCGGCACGATACTTGTGGTGATGCTGATCGCCAGCCACCTCAAGGCCCGCAGAGCCAAGCGGCGCTGAGGATCGGCGGGTGGCCGGCACCCGCGGCTCCCCAGCCGTCGAGCTGGAGGTCGGCCAGCGAACTGTCCGGATCACCAACCCTGAGCGGGTGTACTTCCCCGCCCGGGGCGAGACGAAGATCGACCTGGTGCGCTATTACCTCGCGGTCGGCGACGGCATTGTTCGCGCCCTGTGCGGACGTCCCTGCATGTTGCACCGGTTCCCCACCGGAGTCACCGGCCCCAAGGTGCACCAGAAGCGGCTGCCGGCCGGCGCCCCGCCATGGGTGCAGACGGTACGGGTGGACTTCCCGTCCGGGCGCTCCGCGGACGAGCTGTGCGTCACCGATCTCGCCGACGTGATCTGGGCGGTGCAGATGAGCACTGTGGAGTTCCATCCGTGGAACACCCGGGCCACCCACGTGGAGCATCCAGACGAATGGCGCATCGATTTGGACCCGCAACCCGGCACCGGGTTCGTCGAGGCTCGCCAGGTGGCCATGGTGGTGCAGGAGGTGCTGGCCGAACTCGGTGCGGTGGGTTGGCCGAAAACCTCCGGGGGCCGGGGCATGCACGTCTACGTGCGGATCGAGCCGCGCTGGAGCTTCGCAGATGTCCGGCGCGCGGCCCACGCCTTCGCCCGTGAAGTGGAGCGGCGCGCACCGGATCTGGTCACCACCGCGTGGTGGAAGCGAGACCGGATCGCCGCGGTGTTCGTCGACTGGAACCAGAACACCCGCGACCACACGATCCGCGGCGCCTACTCCGTGCGCGGCGTACCCGAGGCGGTGGTGTCCACCCCGCTGCGCTGGGACGAGGTGCCCGACGCCGAACCCGCTGACTTCACGCTTGCCACCGTGCCCGAGCGATTCGCCCGCCTGGGCGACGTACACGCCGGCATCGACGACGCGGTGTTCTCGCTGGAACCGCTCCTCGAGTGGGCCGACCGCGACGAGCGCTAAGCGGGCCGTTGTCACGTGCTGGTGAGGACGTCGGCGAGGTTAAACCGGACGGCCCGCTCCAGTTGGTCGTACGTGCAGCTGCGGGGATCGCGGTCGTCACGCCACCGGACGAATTGGGTGGTGTGCCGGAACCGCACACCTTCCATGTAGTCGTAGCGCACCTCGACGACGCGTTCGGGACGCAGCGGCGTGAAGGACAGGTCTTTGCCGGCGTTCCAGCGGCTGGTCTCGGACTTGCGCGGCGTGCGTTCGCCCTCCTCCTGCCGGGCCCAGGCCCACGGGTGGTCGTCGAAGCCGGTGACGAGCGGCTGGAGCTCGGTCAGCAGTTCCCGGCGCCGAGCCATTGGGAACGCTCCGACCACGCCCACCGACACGAGGACGCCCCGGTCGTCGTAAAGACCCAGCAGCAACGAACCGATGGCGTCCGAGCCGGACTTGTGCAGCCGGTAACCCGCAACGACACAGTCGGCGGTGCGCTCATGCTTGATCTTGGTCATCACCCGCTTGTCCGGCTCGTAGCGCAGGTCGAGACCCTTGGCTATCAGCCCGTCCAGCCCGGCACCTTCGAACTGATCGAACCATCGGCGGGCCACGTCCTGGTCCTGCGTCGCAGGTGTGACATACACCGGTGCGACAGCGCCGGCAAGCGCCTCCTCCAGCGCCGCGCGTCGGAGCACGAGCGGTTCTTGGGTGAGGTCGTCGTCGCCCAGAGCGAGCAGGTCGAAGGCGACGAAGCTTGCCGGGGTCTGCTCGGAAAGCAGCGTGACCCGGCTGGCGGCAGGGTGGATGCGCTGCTGCAGCGCCTCGAAGTCCAAGGTGTTGCGGTCCTGATCGGCGATGACGATCTCACCGTCGATCACCGCGCGGGACGGGAAGTTCGCGAGGACCGCGACGACGATCTCGGGAAAGTAGCGGGTCATCGGCCGTTCCTTGCGGCTACCGATCTCTACCTCGTCACCGTCGCGAAAAATGATCGACCTGAAGCCGTCCCACTTCGGTTCATAGTGCTGGCCGGCGGGAATCGCGGTTGCAGGCTTGGCCAGCATCGGCGCGACAGGCGGCATGACGGGAAGGTGCACGACCTTCAGTGTCCTCGCTGGTCAATCTACCCGCGGGACGGGCGCGGGGTTCAGGGCTGGGATGCCGCGAGCTGGCCGCAGGCGGCAGCGATCTCGCGGCCGCGGGTGTCCCGGACGGTGCAGGCCACCCCGCATGCGCGCACCCGCGCCACGAACTCCTCCTGCGCGGGCCGCGGGCTGGCGTCCCATTCGCTGCCCGGGGTGGGATTAAGTGGGATCAGGTTGACGTGTACCAGCGCGCCCAGGTGTTCCCGCAGTAGCCGGCCGAGCAGGTCGGCCCGCCAGGGCTGGTCGTTGACGTCCCGGATCAGCGCGTACTCGATGGACACCCGACGTCCCGTGGTGTCGGCATAATGCCGCGCGGCATCGAGCACTTCGGCGACCTTCCACCGGCGGTTCACCGGGACCAACGTGTCCCGCAAGTCGTCGTCCGGGGTGTGCAGCGACACCGCGAGTGTGACCTGTAGTCCTTCGGCGGCCAGCCGCCGGATCGCCGGCACCAGCCCCACTGTCGATACCGTCACCGACCGTTGAGACAGCCCCAGCCCGTCCGGGGCGGGATCGGTGATCCGGCGGACGGCAGTGACAACCCGTTGGTAGTTGGCCAGCGGCTCGCCCATTCCCATGAACACGACGTTGGATAGCCGACCGGGTCCACCGGTCAGCTCACCGTCGCGCATCGCGGCTGCGGCGGCGCGGACCTGATCGACGATCTCCGACGTGGACAGGTTGCGGGTCAGCCCGGCCTGCCCGGTAGCGCAGAACGGGCACGCCATCCCGCAGCCCGCCTGGCTGGAGACACACACCGTGGCCCGGTCCGGGTAGCGCATCAGCACGCTCTCGGTGAGGGTCCCGTCCACCGCACGCCACAGCGTCTTACGGGTTGTGCCGGCGTCGCAGCTGACGTGCCGCACCGGGGTGGCCAATTCAGGAAGCAGCGCAGCAACAAGCCGGTCCCGTCGCGCCGCGGGCAGGTCGGTCATCGCGGCCGGGTCGGTGCTCAGCCGCGTGAAGTAGTGTCGGGCCAGTTGGTCGGCGCGAAATGCCGGCTCGCCCAACTCAGTGACAACCGCGCGACGCTCATCGCGGTCAAGGTCGGCAAGGTGCCGTGGCGGCATTCCGCGGCGGGGAGCCTCGAATACCAAGGGCAGCGCAGTCATCTCGCTTTCCAGTGTCCCACGGTGAGAACTGTGGGCTCGCGGCGCAGGTGCAGACGGTAGCGGACGGGAATGGTCAATCCTGACGTCTGGGCGATCGCTCGCGCCGCCACCTTCGGAGTGAACTCGATGCGCAGGGCGTCCTCCAGATCACCACGATTGCGAAACCGCCAGATGGTGTCCACCCGGCGGCAGTCGAAGCCTTGGGCAGCGAAGAACGCCTCGACGGCGGCCGGCCGGTAGCGAGGCGCTGCCGCGCACAACCACTCGCCATAAGGGCCGTGGTTCCCGTCCAGATCGATCACGACCGTGGTACCGCCCGGGCGCAGCACGCGGCGCGCCTCGGCCAGCCCGCGTTCGCAACCTGGGCCGAAGAAGTATGCGACCCGGGCGTGCACCAGATCGACGCTGGAGTCGGGCAACGGCAGCCGTTGAGCGCGGCCGAAGAGCACCCGGACGCGGGCCAGGTCACCAACCCGTCGGCGGGCTCGAATCACCAGCGGATGGTGTGGTTCCACGCCGACCACGCTGCGAGCGCGTTCGGCGAACTGGGGCAGATGAAACCCGTCCCCGCAGCCGACATCGGCGACGTCGGCGCCACCCCAGTCAATCTGATCGGCCAATGCTGCCCACAGCGCCCCATCCGCGTCGACCGCCTGATTCTCCCGTTCGTAGACCTCAGGCCAGTGCCAGATGTTGGGGCTGGCCAGCACGCCTGGGTCGGTCACCGGTCTATTGTGCCTGCGCGCCAAGCAGTAGCCCGAATCTTGTAGTGTCGCGCGGTGACCGAGGACACATTCTTTCCGGGACTGATCTGCTGGATCGACGTATCGAGCACTGATCCGGCCCGCAGTCGCGACTTCTACGCTGGGTTGTTCGGCTGGACCTACGAGATCGACCCAGACCCAGGCACCGGGAATTACACCATCGCGCTGCGTGGCGGGGAACCGGTGGCTGGCCTGGCAGGCGTTCCAGTGGAGGCAGACCAACCGGTCGCTTGGCGGCTGTATCTGGCCAGTGCCAACATCATGCACACCGCCGATACGTTCGCTCAGTGGGGTGGACAGGTGCTCTATGGGCCGGTGGATGCGCCAGGACAAGGCAGCGTGTTCATCGGGGCGGACCCGACCGGCGGGGTGATCGGTTTCTGGGAGCCGGGTCCGCCGTGGACGTTTCATACCACCGACCCCGGGTCGCTGATTTGGGCCGAGTTGAACACCTGGGATGGCCAGCTGGCCGACGAGTTCTACGCAAACCTCTTCGGCTACCAGCAGAATCAGATCGGTGATGGCCGCTATGTGGAGTACACCACCTGGTCGCGGGGTGGGCCGACGATGCTGGCCAGGTTACAGATGAACGAGGATTGGGCCCGCGAAATCCCTGCGCACTGGATGCTTCACTTCGCGGTGGACCCGCAGATCGGCACGGACGGTGCGGTCAATCGGGTGCTCGACCTCGGCGGGCGGGTGGAGATTTATCCCTACGACACCGAGTTGGGACGGATCGCGCGGGTCGCCGACCCGTCGGGGGCTCACTTCGCGCTGATCGATCCCACCGCGCGGGTCGTGCCGCCGCCGACCAGCATCGCCGACGAAGCCGGGTACCTCCACTAGAACGGTACGAGCAGGCTCAGCAGCAGCCAGGCCACGACCGCTGAGGGCAGCAGTGAGTCGAGGCGGTCCATCAATCCGCCGTGGCCGGGCAGCATGGTTCCCATGTCCTTGACGCCCAGATCGCGCTTGATCAGCGATTCGATCAGATCCCCTCCGGTCGCGGTGAGCACGATCGCCGCCCCGAACAACACCCCACGCCAGGGCTGACCGTCCAACAAGAGGGTCACCGACAGAGCACCTGCCGCAGTCCCGACCAGGAGGGATCCAATGAAACCCTCCCAGGACTTCTTCGGACTGATCAACGGCGCCATCAGGTGCCGGCCGCCCAGGACTCCGGTGGCGTAGCCGCCAACGTCCGAACCGACCGCGGCGAGCATCAGGCACAGGACCCGCGCCGCTCCATCAGCTGGTATCACCAGCAACGTTGCGAATGCGGCGAAGCCTGCCACGTAAGCCGCGCTGAACACCGAGGCGCTGACGTCCCGGAGATACCCCGCCGCGCCACTGGGAAAGCGCCACACCAGGCAGACCAGCACTGTGATCACGAATGCGAGGAGTATCCCGTCACGGCCGAACGGCCAAGCCAGCCACACCATCGCTTGACCACCGAGCACTACCGGTGGCAACGAGACCGCGATACCCCCGCGGCGCATCGCGCCGGCCAGCTCCCAACTGGAAATCGCCACGGCCGCAGCAACGATCCCGATGAACACATGTCGCACCGTGAATAACGCAACCAGGACCCCAGAACTCAGCAGCAGCCCGACTGCGATCGCGGCCCACAGGTTCCGGCCCGCCCTGGGAGTACCGAGGCGCCGCGCCGGGTCCACGGCGGAGGTGGGTCGCTCGGGCGAACCGCTGGCGGCCATTCAGACCTCGAGCAGTTCAGATTCCTTGTGTTTGACAAGCTCATCGATCTGCCCCACGTACCGGTGCGTGAAGGCCTCCAGCTCCTTCTCTGCCCGTGCCACGTCGTCCTCACCTGCCTCGCCGTCGCGACCGATGCGGCTGAGCTGTTCCTTGGCCCTGCGACGGATATTGCGAATGGATACCTTGGCCTCTTCGCCCTTGCTGTGCGCCACCTTGACCAGGTCCCGGCGACGTTCCTGCGACAGCTGCGGGATGAGGACCCGGATGATCATCCCGTCATTAGTGGGATTGACGCCCAAGTCGGAATCCCGGATCGCCTTCTCCATCGGCCGCAGCTGGCTTGGATCGTAGGGCTTGATCACGGCCATCCGAGCCTCGGGAACCGAGACGCTAGCGAGTTGGATCAAGGGCGTGGCTGAGCCGTAATAGTCTACGACGATCTTGGAGAACATCGTGGGGCTGGCTCGACCGGTACGCACTGTGGCGAGGTCCTCCTTGGCCACTGATACGGCCTTCTCCATCTTCTCTTCGGCGTCGAAGAGGGTGTCGTCGATCACGGCTGCTCCTTGTGAACTAGCGTTATGCCGCAGAGCTGACCAGGGTTCCGATGGGCTCGCCACGTACTGCCCGAGCGATGTTGCCTTCGGTAAGCAGATTGAACACGATAATCGGCAGCTTGTTGTCCATGCAGAGGCTGAATGCGGTCGCATCCGCGACTTTGAGGCCGCGTTCGAGTACCTCGCGATGGGTGATGTGGGTGAACATCGTGGCGGAAGGATCGATCTTCGGGTCTGCGGTGTATACCCCGTCGACCGCCTTGCCCAACAGCAGAACCTCGCAACAGATCTCCAGCGCTCGCTGAGCGCCGGTGGTATCGGTGGAGAAGTAGGGCATCCCCACGCCAGCCCCGAAGATCACCACCCGGCCTTTCTCAAGGTGCCTGATGGCTCGGCGCGGAATGTATGGCTCAGCGACCTGACCCATCGTGATAGCCGTCTGCACCCGGGTGTCGATCTTATGCTCACGTTCCAGAAAGTCCTGCAGAGCTAGGCAGTTCATCACCGTGCCGAGCATTCCCATGTAGTCGGCGCGGGACCGTTCCATCCCGCCCTGCTGGAGTTCTTCGCCACGGAAGAAGTTTCCCCCGCCGATCACCACCGCCATCTGCACGCCGCTGGCCACCACGTCGGCGATCTGCCGCGCGACAGCCTTGACGACCTCCGGGTCTACCCCGACCCCACCGCCGCCGAACATCTCGCCGCCGAGCTTGAGGAGCACTCTGCGGTATTCGGGAGCCACCAGCCGGTCGACCATCATTGGGTGTCAGGCCTGGCCGACCTCGAAGCGGGCGAAGCGCTGCACAACCATTCCGGCCTCGTCCAGCAGCGCCTTGACGGTCTTCTTGGATTCCTGCACGGAAGACTGCTCCAGCAACACGGCGTCCTTGAAGAAACCGTTGAGGCGGCCCTCGACAATCTTCGGTAGGGCCTGCTCCGGCTTGCCCTCCTGGCGAGCGGTCTCCTCGGCGATGCGCCGTTCGTCGGCCAGCACGTCGGCTGGCACCTCGTCCCGAGTGACGTAGCGCGGTTTCATGGCGGCGACCTGCATCGCTACAGCTCGAGCCGTCTCGCCTGAACCGCCGTCATACTCCACAAGCACGCCCACCGCGGGGGGCAGGTCCGAAGCGCGGCGGTGCAGGTAGGTCGCCACCTCGCCGTCGAAAGACACTACCCGGCGCAACTGCAGCTTCTCACCGATCTTGGCCGAGACGTCCTGCACCGCGTCGTCGACCGTGCCGCCGTTGAGCTGCGCCCGCGCGAGCGTCTCCGCGTCGGCCGGTCGGGTCCGGATCGCCTCAGCAACGATCTTGCGGGCGAGTTCCTGAAAGTCGGCGCCCTTGGCCACGAAGTCGGTCTCGCAGTTGAGTTCGATCATCACGCCGCCCTCGGCCGCCACCAGGCCATTGGCCGTGGTGCGCTCAGCACGCTTGCCGACGTCCTTGGCGCCCTTGATTCGCAGCAGTTCAACCGCCCGGTCGAAGTCGCCGCCGGATTCTTCCAGGGCCTTCTTGCAATCCATCATCCCGGAACCAGTGAGGTCCCGGATCCGCTTCACATCGGCGGCAGAGTAATTCGCCATCGTGACTTACCGTCCTGGAGATTTCGTTATCGGATCGAAGCAGAGCGGGCAGCCGACCTCTTAGGACTGCGATACGCCGTTGTTGGCGGCCATAGGTTCCGCCTGCGACGGCTCGGCTTCCTGTTCGCCAACGTTGGTCGACGCAGGGGTGAGAGGGGCGGGCTTGCCGGCGTCGCCGGCGACAGGACTGCCGGGCACGACGGAGCTCGAAACCATCAGCTCCTGCTCCCATTCCGCCAGCGGCTCGTGAACATTGGCCCCGACCTCTGGCTTGTCCGAGCCATCGGCTCCGGCAGAGCGTCCGCCTCGCGACATCAAGCCGTCGGCGGTGGCGTCGGCCACGACCCGAGTGAGAAGCGCCGCGGAGCGGATCGCATCGTCGTTGCCCGGGATGGGGTAGTCGACCTCGTCGGGATCGCAGTTGGTGTCCAGGATAGCGACCACCGGGATGCCCAGCTTGCGGGCCTCACCGACGGCGATCTGCTCCTTTTTGGTGTCGACTATCCACACCGCACTGGGCACCCGCTGCATGTCCCGAATCCCACCCAGCGTCTTCTCAAGCTTGTCTTTCTCCCGGGTGCGCATCAGGATTTCCTTCTTGGTCAGCCCGGAAAAGCCACCGGTCTGTTCCATCGATTCAAGCTCCTTGAGGCGCTGCAGGCGCTTGTGCACGGTGGAGAAGTTCGTGAGCATGCCGCCCAGCCAGCGGTGGTTCACGAACGGCATACCGACCCGCTGCGCGTGATGCGAGATCGCTTCCTGAGCCTGCTTCTTGGTCCCGATGAACAGGATCGAACCGCCGTGGGCCACGGTCTGCTTGATGAACTCGTAGGCCCGGTCGATGTAGGTCAAGGTCTGCTGCAGGTCGATGATGTAGATGCCGTTGCGCTCGGTGAAGATGTAGCGTTTCATCTTCGGGTTCCAGCGGCGGGTCTGGTGCCCGAAGTGCACGCCGGAGTCGAGCAGCTGCTTCATGGTGACGACGGCCATAGCCGGTGCACACCTCAATGTGTCAGGCACGTTGGCTTGCGCCAGCGCGCTCATGCGGTTGTCACGGCGGGCCGGGTTGGACCGCCGTCCTGGCGCCAGACCAGCGGCCGGACCCCGTGCGATCAAGACCGCGACGAGGACCGCCGGACGCCGAGGCCCCGGTAGGGCGCAGCGCTGGCGCGCGAAGTCGACCCGCATGCGAGTCGCATGTTCAGTGTACGACCTGCCTGGCTCCAACCGCAGCCCAGGTGGTCGCACAGCCCGCAGTTGTCCACAGCGCCCGCCTCATCCCCAACCTATCGGCCCTGTAGCTGGGCAGCGGGCCGCAATGCGGTGACGCTGTCGGTGTGTCTCGGAACCTAGTCGCCACCGTGCTCATCGTGGTTGTGTGCGGTGGGCCGCTGGGACTGTCCGATCTGCCCGGGTGGCGTGATCATGCAGTCCCGACCACAGCTCTGACCGCCGTGGTGCAACGAGCCGGAGCTGATGACATCGGTGACGAACCCGAGCGGTGGTTTGGCTGGCCGCTCGCCGGTTCTCCGACCGTGGTCCGGGCTTTCCACCCGCCGGCGGTGCGGTACGGGCCAGGGCATCGTGGCGTTGACCTCGCCTCGACGGCTGGAGCTCCGGTGCTCGCCGCTGGCTCCGGCACGGTGGTATTCGCCGGCATCCTGGCCGGCCGCGGTGTGGTGTCGGTGGACCATCCAGGGGGACTGCGCACGACCTATGAGCCGGTGTCACCGACCGTCACCGCTGGCGATCGGGTGGTCAGGGGTCAGGGGATCGGCACTGTGCAGCCCGGCCACCTGGGCTGCACCGTCATGGCCTGCCTGCACTGGGGCGTCCTGCGCCGCCTGCCGGAAGGGGCCGCGCCGGATAGAGAACAAGACACGCAATACCTGGACCCACTGCGACTGCTCGCCGGAACACGGGTGCGTCTGCTGCCCATCAACGACTTGGTGGATCAGCAATGATGTCGCCGACGCAGGACGAACGCGGCCGCGTCAACCAGCGGATGCTTCCAGTAACTTGCTCCGGAGTCGCAGCACCGCCCTGGTGTGCAGCTGGCATACCCGTGATTCCGTCACGCCAAGAACCCGTCCTATTTCGGCGAGGGTGAGATTCTCGAAGTAATAGAGCGAGACCACTACTTGGTCCCGGTCGGTGAGCTGCGAGACCGCCTCGGCAAGCAGGCGCCTGCTCTCCACGGAATCGAGCACAGCGCCCGGCTCCTGAGCGGCGTCGTCAGGCAGCGTTTCGGCGATCGACGTGCCGCCGCGACCCACCGCCATGAGTTCGTCCAGCGCAATCACACTGGTGAGCTGCAGCTGGGCATAGAGCTCGCGCAGATCGGCGACGCTGACACCGAGTTCCACGGCCACCTCCGCGTCAGTTGCCGAGCGCTGCAACCGGCTCTCCAAGCGTTCCAGCGCACGCTCCACGTCACGGGCCCGGCTGCGCACTGAACGGGGCACCCAATCCTGTGCGCGCAGCTCGTCGAGGATCGCGCCCCGGATCCGCTGCATCGCATAGGTCTCGAACTTCAATCCCCGCTCAGGTTCGAACCGGCTGATGGCGTCCCAAAGGCCGAACACGCCCGACTGCACCAGGTCCGCGATATCGACATGGGCGGGTAGTCCCGTTCCAACCCGGCCGGCAACATACTTCACCAAAGGCGCATAGTGCAGTAGCAGGCGGTCACGCAGAGTCGCGTCGCGATGCTGCCCATAGGCTTGCCACAACGCGACGATGCCGGCATCTACGTCCCCGATCCTGCCGCCCGCAGTCCCGCTAACGGCCGTGAAATCAGCGGGGGCTACCGCGGTCAGGACGCGGTCGCAACCCCCGGCGGACTCAGGAAC
>JAODNG010000228.1 GCA_025465385.1 Pseudonocardiales bacterium | reverse complement strand
GCTGGGAAGGACGCCGTTTCACCCGAACGTGGGTTACGCTCTGATCGTGTCGACGCCGGGCGAGCCGAGTGACACGCCGGCCGCCGATGACTACCGATTGCGCCGGATCGAGTCCGTCACCGACGCCGCACTCGCCCACCTCGACGTCGAGGACCTGTTGGGCGAGCTGCTTGACCGCGTGCGCGAGCTCCTCGAGGTCGACACAGCCACCGTGCTGCTGCTCGATTCTTCCTGTCAGCAGCTTGTCGCGACCGCTGCCAGGGGAATCGAAGCGGTGGTCCGTCAGGGAATCCGCATCCCGATGGGGAAGGGTTTCGCCGGTCGCGTCGCGGCGGAGAAGCGCCCAGTGATCATTGAGCGGGTCGATCACACGAATGTGATTTATCCGTTCTTTCGGGAGCATGGGATCTGTTCCCTACTCGGGGTCCCGCTGCTGATCAGTGGGACGGTTATCGGTGTTCTTCACGTCGGGACACTCGCCCCCCGCCGGTTCACCCACGACGACGTCAATCTGCTCCAGATCGTGGCCGACCGAGTCGCTTTGGCGACCCAATCCCGGCGCGCTGAGGTCGATCGCGCCGCTGCGGTGGTGCTTCAACGCAGCCTGCTGCCAGCGCGGCTGCCGGTGGTGCCGGGCCTTGAGTTGGCGGCTCGCTACGTGCCCGCGGAGAATGGCGGAGTCAGCGGCGATTGGTATGACGTTTTCACCCTTCCCTCCGGCTGGTTGTGCATTGTGATCGGAGATGTGGTTGGGCGCGGCTTTGTTGCCGCTGACGTGATGGGTCGGCTGCGCAGCGTGTTGCGCGGCTATGCGCTGCTTGGCGGTGATCCCGCCGAGGTGCTGGGCAGACTCGACCAGCAGGTACAACACTTCGATCCCGAGACGATGGCCACGGTGCTGTTGGCTATGTTCGAGCCATCATTTGATCGGCTGCACCTGTCCTCCGCGGGCCATCCTCCGCCGGTGCTTGCCCTGCCCGGTCGTCCTGCAGTCCTACTCGACGTGCCCAGCGACCATCCGGTCGGTGTGCCTGGTGGACTGAGACGCCGGGCGACGACCATCAATGTGGTGCCGGGTGCGTTGCTCTGCTTCTACACTGACGGCCTGGTCGAAAGCCGAAAAACCACGCTGGACGTTGGCCTGGAGCGGCTGTGTGCATCGATCGTGGCTGGCCCGGTCGACTCAGTCTGCGCGGAGGTCATGGCCCGGCTGGTGGGCGATGATCATCCTGGCGATGATGTGGCGATACTCGCGTTGCGCCGCCAAGACAGCGGCGAGATCGGTCCGTTAGACCTCGTCATGCCCGCGCTGCCATGGTCACTGAGGGACATCCGCTTTGCGGTGCGCCGCTGGCTATCGGCGGTCGGTGCCGCCCCGCGCGCGGCCGCTGACCTGCTCGTCGCAGTCGGTGAAGCAACCACCAATGCCGTTGAACACGCCTATGGACCCGGTGGTGGCACCGTGAGTGTGCATCTAGAGCTCCAGATGCCCGATGTACTCGCCACCGTGCGAGATACAGGCCGTTGGCGGCCGCCCCGCGGTGAGAACCGAGGACGCGGGACGATGTTCATGCGGAACTGCAGCGACGATCTGCGTATCGATCACAGCCACACCGGAACCAACGTGGTCATCCGTCGTCGCCTGGGCGAGGAGGCAGCTCGATGACCGACGCGAGGGTCGAAGTCAGCGCTGAGGACAGGTCGATGCGCATCAGCCTCAGCGGCGAGATCGATCTAGCAAACGCCGCTGCCGTCGAAGACGAGATCCGGGAGGCGGTGTCCAATCAGCCGGCTGTGGTGTCGGTCGACCTGTCCGATCTCACGTACCTGGACAGCGCCGGAGTAAGGATCTTGTTCACCCTGGCATCTCGGCTACAGGCGCTGCGGATCGCGCTGGAGCTCATCGTGCCGGTCGGCTCGTCCACCCGCCGGCTCATCGAGCTATCGGGGTTCGAGTCGCTCGCTGCACTCAGACCAGCGAGCCCCTGACCGATCTTCGCCGTGGCGTTCGCGCCGCAATTCCCTGTCATCCCACGCATCCGCCGTCCGAAAGTCGGCCGCGCTGAGGAGGGAGTGATGGGACCGGTGGGAGGCTGCCAGCGAGCAGGGTGATAAGCATCTACGCGTATTTGTATGCGACCCGGCGAAGGAGATAGCCACATGCTTGTAGACGACGCCCGGAGGCTCGCCACCGAGATCGAAGAACGCCTCAACACCAGCGCCTGCCAGGGAGTCAAGGCCACGGTCAAGGCCGAGCATATGACGCCTAAGACCGTTCCTAGCGGCGCAGGACGTCCAACCTTCACCAACTACTACATTCAGATCGATGACGATACTCGGATGGCTACCCTCACCCTGCCTGAAGCGGCCGTGTTGCTCGACGATGTAGAGCCGGGTTGGGACCCGGATCGGCTCTTCGACGCGATCCGCGCCATGGACGTGTCCGTTGAGAAGACCAGCTGAGCACGGCGTAGTGGGCGATTGTGTGCACCTGACATTGCCGCTGCCGCCTGTCGGCGAGCCGGTTTGTTCTCTCTAAGAGATGAGCCAGACGTGCCGCGCTCGACGTCCTCGCGACCGACCTGCGTTCCGCACGCCTCCTTGTGTACGCCTGCATAGGCCGTGAAACTGGACCAGGCTTGTCGGAAGGGGATGCTGCCATGGGCGTGGTGCTGGTCCACGGAAATCCCGAGACTGCGGCGGTGTGGAGTCCGCTCGTCGAGGCGCTCGGCAGTAACGACGTGACCCGTCTGTCTCCGCCCGGATTCGGCGCCCCAATTCCAAGCCAGTGGGGCGCCACGGTCGAGGAGTACAGGGAGTGGCTGATCGGCGAGCTCGAGGCGCTCGGGAGGCCAGTCGACCTAGTGGGTCATGACTGGGGCGGTGCACACGCGGTCCTCGTGGCGATGACCCGCCCCGACCTGCTGCGCAGCTGGGCTACTGACGCCATCGGCCTGTTCGATCCAGATTACGTCTGGCACGACCTCGCCCAGACGTGGCAAACGCCCGGCGCCGGCGAGGAGGCCGTGGCCATGATGGCCGCGGCCGCACCGCAGCAGCGAGCGGATCGACTGACGGCACTCGGCCTCACCGCGGAGGTCGCGGAGCAGCTGGCCACTGCGTACAACGACACGATGGGTCGATGCATCCTTGCCCTGTACCGCTCGGCGGCGCAGCCAGTGATGGCGGAGCTCGGTTGCAGGCTGCCAGCTGCGGCCCAGCGCCCCGGCCTCGTCGTGCTCGCCACCGAGGATCACTACGTCGGGACCGAAGAGATGCGTCGCCGCGCAGCTGAACGAGCGGACGCCCGGATCGAGGTGCTCGGTGGCCTCGGCCACTGGTGGATGGTCCAAGACCCGGCGCGCGGCGCCGACGTGCTCAGCCGGTTCTGGGCGTCGCTTCCCGGCTGATGCGCATGACGCATACCATCCCAATGCCTACAGCCACGGCCATCGAAGCCCGGTGGTCGGATGGACCTGAGCGATAGCCAGGTCGGTTCCCATCGGGTGGCGCAAACCGGGGCAGTCGTTAATCGAGCCGTTCCTCCCAGTGGATTCCCAACGGGCGGGGTTGTCGAGCAGGACCCGAGTAAACGTGCGAACCCGCACCGCTGCCCGTGGGCCGAACAGAACCCGCAGTGTCTGCTGGTGCCGCCGCGGAAACCGTCGACAGCGGCTCGCCGGAGAAATCTGGGGGCATCTGTCGATCTGAGCGGGTCGCGATCGTGGGCAAGGTAAGGAGCGGCACGAGGCCGGTCCTGTTTGAGGAGGACGACCATGAAGCAGTACCTGCTGTCCGTGCACTACGTCGAAGGCCAGGAGCCCCCGGCGCCCGAGGTGATGCAGGAGATGTACCAGGCGGTCAGCGTCTTTAACGCCGACCTGCAGGCCAGCGGTGCCTGGGTCTTCGCGGGCGGGCTGCACATGCCCGACGTGTCGACCGTGGTGCGGCCCCGGGGTGGCCAGGTCTTGGTGACCGACGGCCCATTCGCGGAAAGCAAGGAGCAGCTTGGCGGGGTCTGGGTTGTCAAGGCCGAGGACCTCGACGCTGCCCTCGAGCTTGCCAAGCGCGCCGCGATCGCGTGCCAGGGGCCGGTCGAGGTGCGGCCGTTCCAGGACGAGCCCGAGGACTGATGGCACCGCCGGACGTCGCCAGCGTCTTCCGCGCGGAGTACGGCCCGGCCGTCGCGACCTTGGTCCGCCTCCTCGGCGACATCACGCTCGCCGAGGAGGCGGTGCAGGACGCGTTCGTCCTCGCGCTGGAGCGTTGGACAGAGGGCGGCGTTCCGCCCAAACCCGGCGGCTGGATCGTCACCACCGCCCGGCACCGGGCGATCGACCGGTTCCGCCGCGAGTCGACCCGCGACGAGCGACACGCCCAGGCCGCCCTGCTGCACGCTCGGGACGAGCCCCAGGAGGTAGGTGCGGTGCGTGACGACCAGCTGCGACTGCTGTTCACCTGCTGCCACCCGGCGCTGTCGAGCGAGGCGCAGATCGCGCTGACGCTGCGCCTGCTCGGCGGGCTCGAGACCGCGCAGATCGCCCGGGCGTTTCTCGTGCCCGAGCTCACGATGGCGCAGCGGCTGGTACGCGCGAAGAAGAAGATTCGCGACGCGGGCATCCCGTACCGCATTCCCACCGAGGCCGAGCTGCCCGAGCGCCTCGTGCCGGTGCTGGCCGTCGTCTACCTCGTCTACACCGCCGGGCACACCGCGACCAGTGGCGAGAACCTTATCCAGGCCGAGCTGTGCGACGAGGCCGTACGGCTAGCTCGGGTACTCGCCGAGCTCATGCCCGACGAAACTGAGGTGCTCGGCCTGCTCGCGCTCCTGCTCCTGCTCGAGTCGCGCCGACCGGCACGCACCGGGCCGACCGGTGAGCTCGTCCCGCTGAGCGAGCAGGACCGTCGCCTGTGGAACCACGCGCTCATCGACGAGGGGCAGCGCCGGGTCCGAGACCTGCTCCGGCGGGGCGCCCCGGGCCCCTATCAGGTGCAGGCCGCTATCCAGGCGGTGCACGCGGACGCGTCTCGCACCGGTAAGACCGACTGGTGGCAGGTGCTGGACCTCTACGACCTGTTGCTGTCCCTGCACCCGACGCCCGTCGTCGCTCTGAACCGCGCCATGGCGCTCGCCGAGGTCGCCGGACCGCAGGAGGCGCTCGCGGTAGTCGACGCCCTGACCCTGGAGGGCTACCAGCCGTTCCACGTCGTGCGGGCCGACCTGCTCGCCCGGCAGGGGCGCGGGACCGAGGCAATCGCAGCATACGATCGGGCGCTGCGGCTCACCGACAACGCCGTCGAGCGGGCCCACCTGCAGCGGCGCCGCGACGCGGCAACGTGACCACGTCGCTTCAACCATCCTGGTTCACGGTTAACGGCGTCGTGAAGCGATTCCCTGCCGGTCAGGTAGCGGGGCCGGCCGTCGGTGCACTTACCAGGGCACTGGTCCCGCGTCGCTGACGAACGTTCCGGTGGGGCCGTGTCGTCGAGCGTGGCCATCGCGACGATCGCCCGCGCTCCTTCCTCGACCGTTCAATCTCCCCTGCCCGCGTTGAGGTCGGTCGCGGTGTAGCCGGGCCTGGCAGCGTTGACCTTGATGTGTCGCAGCTCCATGACGGTTGTCAGTGCACCACCGGGTGGGCTGGATCGACCCAGGCCACGTGGTCGGGCTCGGCCACCGCGTTGATGTCGAGGTTGACCACGATCGGCTCCTGTCCGCTGCGGGTCACCACGCATTCCAGCGGCTCGTCGTCGAGGGCGTTGATCTCTTGATGCGGCACGAACGGCGGAACGAAGATGAACCCGCCCGGGCCGGCTTCGGCGGTGAATTCGAGGTGCGCGCCCCACCGCATCCGGGCACGGCCGCGAATCACGTAAATCACGCTCTCCAGCTCGCCGTGATGGTGCGCCCCGGTCTTCGCGCCGGGGTGGATCGTGGCGGTCCCGGCCCACAGCTTCGCCGAGCCGGTCCGGTCATGGGTGACCGCGGCGGCGCGGGTCATCCCTGGTGTCTGCGGAGTGTTGGTGTCCAGCGCGTCTCCGGGGATGACCCGCACGCCCTCGGTACGCCAGTTCGATCTGGTGCCCGGTTCGATCGCGCCCATGCAGTGAGGCTAGCCCGACGAAGCGGTGGCCTGAATCGCAGCGACCGCACGCCTTGGCGCCGCCGCGCACAACGGATCAGCGCGAACGGTTGCGGCAAACGGCCCGACCGGGTCGGTGGTGACGGGCAAGGCTGTATCGAGCCCGGTGAGGGTCAACAGCCGGGCGACGAGGCTGTCCGCCGCCAGCTGCAACTGCAGCGCGACGTGGTGCGCCTCGGCGTGCTCGGCAGCGTCGATGAGCAGCCCCACACCGGCGCTGCTGAGATAGTTGACGCCGTCCAGGTCGAGAGTGACCGGACCTGAGCCGGTGAGCTGGTCAGGCAGCGGTGTGCGCAGGGCCTTAGCGGCGGTCAGGTCGAGTTCGCCGCGCAGTTCCAGGCGCCGGCCGCCGTCGAGTTGCGGGTGCACGTGGAGCTGCCCGAAGCGATCCTCGAGATCACCGACGAGCATCGTCTTCCCGGCGCGGATCCGCGATACGGGCCAGTCGTGGTGGGCCCGGTCGTGCTCGATCTTGCGCGGTGCTCCCGCAGCGCCGGCTTCGATGCCCGTGGCGCACCCCAGGTGTGCCACAGGGGGCGACGTGACCACCGGGTGAACCAGGGACACCGTGTTGGAGAACTCAACGGTGGCCGGGTAATACCTCGGTGCAGGGGCCGATGATTACGACGTGCTCTCCTGCTCATTAGGTTCGGAGCGGGGGAGGTGCAAGGGACTGGGATTACTCGCGGCGGCATCCCCCAACCGCCGTTGCGATTCCGGCCCCTGGGCGGCCCGGCCCGACTACCCCCTCCCCGGGTCGGGCCGCCGCCCTCGGAACCGTGTCGGGCTCGCCTAGCGAGCTACACCACCGGCACCGCTAACGGGTTGGCTCAGAACAGCGATGGTTGATTTAACGTCACCGTCCTAGATCGAGGACACGGAACCCTGAAGGGACTTGATCATAGATGCGTTGGGCGGTGGGGTTCGCGTTGCTGATGGCGTTAATATTCGCGCTCAGCTTCGGGTATCACCTCGGCGCGGCATACATCAACCAGGTAGTTGGATGGTGAGCCGACCAAGCGTGGTCCAGATCGGGTCAACATGCCGGATGCTCGACACGGGGGTCCTCAGCTCACCAGCGGCCGTCCCGCGCAGAGCCAACCGAGACCAGAGCTGGGTCACCGCGCAGCAGTCACTGCCAGCTCGACCTGCTTAGGCGCGTTTGGTGACTTCCCATGATGGTTGAGTGTTGAGCGCCTCGACCTCGAAGCCGGCCGTCTTTCGGTACTGCATTGCGATCGAGTCGAGCTCGTCGTTGGTCATCACGTCTTCGATTCTGGCGAAGCCGTTCGGTGCGCGTTGCTCGACCAACTGCAGGACCTGCTCGGGCCCTCCTCGTCGGTTGGACAACACCAGCGCGTTCATTCGCTCCCGGCGGGCGTCCTCGTAGGCGGCGAGTCCGGCCACCGGATCGTCGGCCCGGGCCAGCTCCCAGGCCAGCACCCGACCGTCGATGATCGCCTGGGTGCCTCCGTTGGAGCCGAACGGGTACATCGGATGCGCGGCGTCACCCAGCAGAGTGACCCGACCCGTTCCCCAGTTCGGCAAGGGATCCCGGTCCACCATCGGGTATTCCCATATCCTCGGCGCGGCGCACAGCAGCGCTGGCACGTCGAGCCAGTCAAAGATTCGGTCGGCCACGTGCGGCAGCACGTCGTCTAACCCGCCCAGGTTGTGCCAGTCCCCAAGCCGGGCGTGTGTGGGTCGACCCCGGCGCACCCCGACCCCCCAGTTCACCAGCGACCGGCCCTGCTGCTCGGCGGCCCTGGAGACCGGGTAGACGACCACCACCGGGTTGGCTCCAGAAAGGATCATGGTGCGACCGCCGAGGAACGGCTCGGTTTCGGTCAGGCCCCGCCACAGATGGATGTCGTTCCAGATCGGCGGACCCTCCTGGGGGTGCAGTTGCGCGCGCACCGCGGAGTTGATGCCATCGGCACCGACCAGCACGTCGGCCGACTCGACCACGAGACACCCGGTCCGCCGGTCCCGCAGCTCGACCGACACCCGAGCATCGCTGTTTTCGAAGCGCTCAACAGCCAGGCCGGTCCGGACCGCGTCAGTACCAAGGCGATTCCGCACGGCGTGCAGCAACATCATTTGCAGCTCGCCTCGATGGATCGAGTACTGCGGCCAGCGGTAGCCGGCGGCCAAGCCCCGGGGCTCCACGCAGATCCGGCTGCCGAAGCGGTCGTAAGAGATCAGCTCCTTAGTCGGGATGCCGGTGGCCGCCAGTTCGTCGGCCAACCCCAGTTCGACCAGCTCGCGGGTGGCGTGCGGGAGGATGTTGATGCCCACACCAAGCGGCTCCAGCTCGCGAGCAACCTCAACGACTCGCACCTCGATGCCCGCCGCGTGCAGGCTCAACGCCGCCGACAACCCGCCAAGGCCCGCGCCGCCGATCAAGACATCCACGACAAAACTCCTCACCAGTACGGCCGCCAGTCTGCACGACGATCACTCCGGCGGCGACCGAAATTTGGTGCGGCGGCGGGCTGTGACCAGCGGGTCGCTGACTGCTGCCTGGCTATCGCGGGGTCCGCCCGACAGACGCCGGTGGTCACGGAGTGGTCGCCAGAGTGAGCCTGTGGGAGCCTGTGTTGGGAGGCCGGACGCCGCCGACGGTACCGGCTCCGGTTACGCCAACGATGGGTTCAATGAGCAGCGGTGCTGGGTTCCGGTGTCGTCTAGTGGCGCGAAGCCGAGTTCGTCGCAGATGATCAGGTCGTTGCGTAGCAGGGCGTCGAGCACTTTGCCGACGCTGTTGTCGGCGAGTGCTCGATAGAGCGTTTCGACGAGCTCCGCGGCGGTGAAGTACCGCACCCGATGTCCGGCTTCGACGGCGGCGACGCCCAGCGCCACGAGAAATATGGGACTTGCCGGTGCCGGCCGCCCCGATCAGGCAGGTGTTTTCCGCAGCCCTGCTCCATTCGAGCGAGGCGAGGTAGTCAAAGGTCACTTTGGGCATCGAAGACGACGCCACGTCGAATTCGTCGATGGTCTTCGCGACCGGGAAGGGATGCCTGCCGCAGACGAGCTGGTCAAAACTCGGGTAGAAGATCTAGTGTCGCGTGATTGATGTTTGTTTACGCTCCTTGGGCGCGGCGTGTTGCAGGATGTCATCGGTGATCTTGTCCAGGTGAAGGGTTTCCATCGGAATTCCAGTTAGTGATGTAGTTCCTGATAATTGGCACGAGCTGTTTGAGTGAGCTGGAACGTTCCCCGCCAAACAGCGGTATGGATGGTGCCCTGGTACCTGCGTCTACCTTACTGTGATGTGGAGGAGCTGTTGGCCGAACGACCCAGGTCAAAGTGGAGGAACTGCTGTGACTGTGACCCCGCTGATTATCGACACGGACCCGGGGGTCGACGACGCGTTCGCCATCGCGCTGGCCACTGCCAGTCCCGAGGTCTACCTGTGCGCGGTGACCACGGTTTTCGGCAATGTGGGGGTTGAGCAGACCACCAGCAACGCACTGCGTTTGCTGGCCTTGTGCGATCGCGAAGACGTGCCGGTAGCGCGGGGCGCCGACCGGCCGCTCGTGTACCCGCACCCGTTCCGGGCGACCTATGTACACGGTTCCGATGGCCTCGGCGGTCGACGCGAGATGCTACCCGCGCTCAGCCGCGAACCCGATCCCGCCGACGCAGTGGATCTCATGGCAGGGGTACTGCGCGCCACGGAGCAGCCAGTGACGATCGCCGCGATCGGTCCGTTAACGAATATAGCGCTACTGCTGGCGACGCATCCCAGTCTCAAGCCCAAGATTGGCCGGCTGGTAGTGATGGGCGGAACACTTGGCGGCGGCAATGTCACTGCTACCGCCGAGTTCAACGTCTGGAGCGACCCTGAGGCGGCGCGACGGGTGTTGACAGAGGAAGACCTCCCCACGGTGCTGGTCCCGATGGACCTCACGATGCGCTGCTCGGTGGATAAGGACTGGTTGGCTCAGCTCGAATCGGCGGGGCCAGTGGGCAGTACGTTAGTCTCGCTCACCCCCACTTATTTGGACCATTATCGGCGGGTCCTTGGACGAGAGGCACTGGTGCTCCACGACGCGGTGGCGCTGGCCGAGGCGGTGCGGCCCGGCATCCTCGACTGCACTCCGCTGCCCGTAGACGTTGAGTGCTCGCTTGGCCCGGCCCGCGGAGTTGTGTTGGCCGACCGCCGCGCGATCTCACCGGATAAACCCACCACCGGCCGCCTTGTGGAATTGGCCATGGACGCGGACCTCGCCGAGCTGCATAGGTTTCTTCTCGACCGTCTCGGTCGCTAGGGTCCGACCTAAGGTCGTGGAATGATGCGACAGTTATGGGTGCAGGCTCGCGTGGTGGAGATCACGAGTTGTGATGCGCAAGTGCTGGTCGCGGGTGTTTATCGGCGATAACATCGGCAACACCACTCTCGCCGACCGGCGCTGCTTCCAGCATCGCCGCTCCGCCCGGGCGGGTTGAAGCGTCGTCGCTCACCTGGCTGATGGTCCGTGAACAAAGCGGTCGCTATCGAGGCCAAATCGGTGAGTACGAGAGCCTGCTCCAGGCCGCCATCAGACTGTCTTTTTTTGCGGCTTATGGAGAGGTTTACAGAATGCTCGGCAGCTACTCCAACGCGGCGTGTCGGTTAACTCAGACTCCACCAAACTGCCTGTCTCCCGCATCGCCCAGACCTGGAACAACGAACCCGATATCATTTAGCCGATCGTCCACATTTGCTGCTACAACCCGATCAATCGGCAGTCCAGAGTCCTGAATAAGACGCAGTCCCTCGGGGGAGGCTATCGCACAGACAACTGTTACACGTGAAGCACCGCGCTCGGCCAGTAAGCGAGCGGTATACGCCGCGGAACCACCCGTGGCGATCATCGGGTCCAGAATATATACGGACCGACCTGCGATTGATTCCGGGAGCGACAACATATAACAGGATGGAAGCAACGTCGTCTCGTCTCGAGATAACCCAACAAACCCAACTGTAGCCATTGGCATCAGTGACAGCCCTGCGTATAGCATTCCAAGTCCCGCCCTGAGTATCGGCACTAGCAGAGGCGGGTTGCTCAGCTTCATGCCAATAGCATGCGATACAGGCGTCGTTATTGGCACCTCGATAACCGGCTCATGTCGCCCTGCTTCAAGGAGTACGATCGTTGAAATATACGACAACGCCGACCTGAAGCCTTCCGCGTCAGTCCTGCTGTCGCGGAGCTTGCCGACAGCCGCGGAAAGAAGCGCGTTCTCTACGACAATAACGTCCACCGGTGCAACGTACTATGACAGCGGTCTCACGCCTAGTGCAACTCGCGAACTTGACCATGTCGACTGACCCATGCATCTCCCTGAACCCGCGTACCGCCACTAACTAACCCGCACCTGCGCGCTACGACGGACCTGCCGATACTTCGAAGAATAGGAGCGCCGAAAACGCCGTCGACGGCCGCTAACTTCGATGTGCGGAAACCGCACTATTGGTTCAAACTCCTATTTTGGGAATGGTGAGGATGTGGACTGGTGCCGGTCCAGCGGACCTCGCTGTCGGGGCGGATCAGGATCTGGTTGAACTCGGTGCGGCACCAGTGTCCGTGCCGATTGCTGAGTCTGCGTGGGACTCGGTGTGCTGGACGGGCCGAGCGGTGATCCGGTCGATACCTGCGGTAGGGGTCCGCGGTGTCGGTGTCGTCTAGCGCCGGTCCGCAGCAGCGTGCTGACCCGTGTCGTGGTCGAGCTTCCAAACCAGGTTCACCGCATCCTGCACGCCTAGGTCGAGGCCCGATGGCAGCCGCATCCAGTAGCCACCCACCGGCGCGGGTCAACCGGCTGATGCGGTCAACCGGCCGGGGCACGGTCTCCGACCGGGAGGTCAGGTTGATCTCGGCGCTGACGGCGGCGAGCGTCCCGGCCTGCCCGGAGACAGCGACGCCGCGGAGCTTGTGGACGGTGCTGTGCCCACCGAGCCGTCGGGTGGGTGTTGCCGCTGGTCAGCCCGATCGAGAACGGAAGGCCCCGGCCGTCGCATAGTGGCTGCAACTGCGGGTGAAACCATCGGGTAGCGGCCAGGCGTGGCCGGAGGGTCTTCACAACCGCGCCCGACCCACTCCGGGACTGCACCGCAGGCGGCTGAAATCCGGAATCGGCGGTCGCGAGACAAGGCCGCGCCGCTGGAGCGCGATGCGGCGCGCAAGCACATCGAGATCGTTAGCGCGCTCAGCCAGGAGAAAAGCGTTCTGGAGAAGAAGATCGACGAACTGCGCACGTTTCGATCGTGACTACCGCACCGTTTGAAGATCTACCTCGACTGCTAGCTTCGAGACTTGGATGAACGTGGAGTCGCCGCGCCAGCAGATCTGCTGCGCAACCAGCGGCACTTGGTGGCCTCCGGATCGGCGCGCGTGCCGAAGCGCGCCAGCCACCGTCCTAACCCGAGTATGAGCGGATTACGGTGAAGTCCGCTGTGCTGGTGTCGCCCTGCGGGTCCTGTCCATGCGCGACGACGAGGAGCCCGTTGCCCCACCGGTCGATCTTCGACGGCCTCGACGAGTTCTTCGACTCACGGCCCTGCTCGGGCCGCGAACCTCCGGTCAGGCAGCAGTGGTGGTCAGGTGGGGCGTGCCGCGGGCGTCCGGTTGATCCTTCCAATGATCGAGGTCGAGTGGAGGTTTGATGCACGGCGCCCTAGACGAGCAGCGATCGGCTGATCGATCAGATCGGCCTACCGGGAACCGGGTGGACGTGCCTTGCGCGATGGGCGTGCGGCGGGTACTCACCGCCCTGGGGATCTGCGGCGTCGCGATCGCGGGATGCACTTCACCCGAGGTCGCCACCACGGCGGCGCCGATCACCCTGTCTCCCTCGGCTTACCAGAGCAAACTTCGGAGCGCTGACATCGCGGTGGCGGCGGCGTTCGACCGCTTCGCCACGGCGGGATCGCCTCAGGATGCCCGCGTAGAGCTGGCACAGGCGTCCGCCGCCGTGGTGGAGGCAGCGCGACTGCTGGATGTTGACCCGCCCGCTGAGGTCTTGACGGTGCACCGTGACCTTCTCGCGGGGTTGCGGCAGCTCGCTGTGGATCTGTCTCAGCGCGGGGATCAGGCGGCGTCGATGGAGTTGTGTGCGGCGCCTTCGATCATCGCTTCGGTCAGTAACGCGCCGGGGGTGCACAGCCTGCGGGCGGTGCGTGAGGCTTTCAGCTCGGGTCGAGGGGGTGTGAGCTATCAGTGGGCAGAGTCCCTCCTAGCTCCCACACAGTTCCCGGAACGTCGACTGGCCAATGGTCAGCTCCTCGACAGCCTGCGACGAACCGGAAATGGACAAATCAGGGTCGACAACGGCACCGAACACGACGCCGTCGTCAAACTCGTGCAGGACGGCGAATCGATCATTTCCGTTTATGTCGGCAAGGGTTCGAACACCACCGTCGACAATATCAACGACGGTAGTTACGAGCTGTTCTATACCTCCGGTATAGACTGGGACGATCAACTTAAGACCTTCACCCGGTCTTGCTTGTTCAAACGCTTCGAGGTCCCAGTAAGATTCACCACTGTACCCATCAAGGGCGGTATCAAGTACACCACGCAGGCTGTTCGCCTACAGTCCAGAACTGGGGAGAAAGCCCCAACCACGGTGCCCTCCCAGTCATTCCCAAGGTAAGTCTGCAGCCGAAATCGCCTATGGGTGATCGAAATTGAGCGGCCCCGGATGAACTCTCGATGACCGCGTTGTCGTCGCAGTCAGCCTGGCTGTGGCCGCGGAGGGGGTGGTCGCCGCGGCCACTCCACCCCGGAACAAGACCAGCTGGTACGCGAGGACGCGCAGCGCAGCGCCGACCAGGCACACCGGCACGCATGGGGGCGCTACGAAGCTCACCGGCACGCGCCCAGACTCGCAGTAGCTGTCAGCCATCTACCTGCCCAGTCAGTGCCATCGATCAAACCCTCGCACTGCGCGGGTGCACAAAAGGCAGCGTTTGCACTGCTCCGCCCGTATCACAGATCACGGTAGGGTAGTGGCATGCCGGCCAGTGGAGGGCGGCCACTTTCGCCCAGGCTCAAGCGGCAGTCCACCTCGCTGTGACGGTCGTCCAATCCTGCAGCAGCGGGGCGGGGGCAAGAAAGCTGTGTTCTGCCCGCCGCAGTAGTGGACAATCCCAGCATGGCCCAAGGCAGGGGTATACCGCAGATTGACCAAGCGCTGGAAGCCGTGGTCGGGGAGGAATAGTCAAGACCTGTGGATCGGCGTGTCACGCGGCTTTTGGATCAGCTCCTTGGTCAGTGGGTCGTTCGACGAGCTTGCCCTTCTTGAACCGGGCGCCGGCGCGGACGAGGGCGACTAGGTGTGGGGCGTTGACCGTGCGCCAGCGTTGCTGTGCGGACTCGATGAGCTTGAACGCCATCGCCATACCCGCGGCTCGTGAGCCGGGTCCCTTGGTCACACGTTGGCGCAGCCTCACCGTAGCGAAGGTCGACTCGATGGGATTGGTCGTGCGTAGATGCACCCAGTGCTCGGCGGGGTAGTTGTAGAACTCCAGCAACACGTCGAGGTTGTCGGTGATCTTGGCGACAGCTTTGGGCCATTTGGCGCCGTAGTCGGCGGCGAAAGCCCTGGCCGCGGTCAGGGCGTGCTCGCGGTCCTCGGCGTTATAGATCTCGGCCAGGGCGGCCTTGGCGCCGGGCTGGGCCGACTTGGGTAGGGCGTTGAGCACGTTGGCCTGGACGTGAAACCAGCAGCGCTGTTCGCGGGTGTCGGGGAATACCTCGCGCACCGCGGCCCAAAAGCCCAGCGCCCCGTCCCCGACGGCCAGAACCGGGGCGCGCATGCCCCGGCGTTTGC
>JAODNG010000184.1 GCA_025465385.1 Pseudonocardiales bacterium | reverse complement strand
TACGGACCCGCACTTAAAATCGTGTAAGGCACGGCCTGGCTCACCTCAGGTTCTCGATGGAGTTGCCGCGGACCTCGGCGTGGTCACCAAGCGGCGACGCCCTGACACAGGCCCGCAGCTGGCGGGGTCCGTCGGCAGATACACCGACCCCAACTCGGCCACCCGGCTAAACAACATCCGAGTCGACCGCGTCTACCCGATCCGCTGCGTGATCACCGTCGCTAGCATCACCGGACACACCCACAGCAAATCCGGCACCTTCCGAACGCCCCATTCACCGGAGCGATCAATGTGATCGGCGTCTGCTCTGCACGGTCCAACCGACGACTCGCCCGGTCCTCCACGCAGAACACCCCTCCGTGCTCCTTAGCTCGGAATGAGCCAAGGAGCCGGCCATAGGGTTTCCGAGTCACATGTTGCGGATCCGTAGGTAGCGGCGCACATCTGACAAGGAAAGCACTCCGAGAGCAAGCACGAGAACGACGATGATCGCTGCCAGGATTACTGCGATGTAGCCAACGATGTACATGTGCCCTCATCCGGGTCAGCGGTTCAGTGGTCAACGTGATCTTGCCCGCAATGCTGTCGCCGGCGATCGCGTGCATCACCGGCTGCGACGCACTGGACCTGCTGCGCAGAACAGTGATCTTCTGCTCGGTCAGCGCGCCGCCGGGGTCTGGAGCAGCGTGTCGCACCGCTCGACGAGCCCCGTCCGCTATCCGATCGCCACGCGTCGAGCCGGAGATCGGGACTCGTGTCGCTCAATGCGCATTACCGCCTCAGGGTACCTTTCAGCCTGGACCACGTACATCTTCTTGCCCACCCCGTTTGGGTTGTCGTGATGCGGGCCGGCGTCAGGTCAGCGACTAAGGAACGACCGTCTCCCTACCGGAATCTGCGCGTCGACGGGCCCCCACGGCCAGCTGGAGCGGTCGCGGGCGTGGCACCTAACGTCGAGCAGCCACGCCCGCCCGCGACGCGTCTTAGCTGATAGGCGGAGGCGTGCCCTCAGCGCTGGCGAGAAGGGCTGGATCCCAATCGCACACCGTGCAGGCATGGCGGAATGCTGAGCGGGCGAACTCGAGCCCGACAGCATGCGGGTCGGGGCTGCGGCACACATCGTCCCAGTCCAGGATGTACTCACCGAGCGCCGCATCCCAGCGCGCTTGCGCCGGGGAAAGCGTCGCGGTGTCGAAACCCTCCGGCGCTGGATAAGCATAGGCATAGAACGCAGCCTTGCCGTATCGCGGATCGCCAGGCCACCAGCCGATGGCGACCTCCTGCGCGTCCATTGCGTTTCGCATGATGAAGTCGTCCGACGGTGGATCGACCGGCTGGCCGGAGAACAGATTCACCGCGAGGTCAAACGACCCCCACCACGCGTTGACCGGCGTCGAGCGTCCGCGATATGGCGCACGGAACGCCGCGAGGACGAGCGCGGCGCGGGTCGCAGCGGCAAAGTAGGAATTGACCTGTCCGGGGTCATAACGCTTGTGCTCGTCGTCTTCATCGAACGGCACGCTCCACGGCACCTCCTGTGGGGTTAGGTCGATGTCGACAGCGATCCCAAGGCGGCGGACCGCTGTGAGTACTTCACGGGTGACCTCGCGTACCGGTCGGTCTGGGACGAGCGTGATGCGTTGCTCGTTGCCGTCGCTGTGCTCGACGACAGCATCATGGGTTCGTAGATCGAGCGCGACGACGACGGCGCCTGAGCCGTCGGTCGCGGGGAGTGGGGCCGTTTCCCATCCCCTCGCGGTCAGCCGTAGCGCGGCGTGTTGGAGCTGCGGCTCGGGTGGGGCGATCGCCGCCGCCAACTTACCGAGGACCTGGGTGTGCGCGTGGAGCGTGTCGCAGGTCGCGCTCCACGCCGGGTAAGAAAGGGAAGGCCATCGGAAGGGCATGGCTTGACGCTACCGGTCTAAGGTGATGCCCGACACGGCCGGACTTAGCCTGCTGGGCGGGTACCCATTAAGTACGGCTGCAATTGCATACGTATTGTGCTGCCGGGGGCGTAGCGGCGCTTTCGCTGCCGCCATTGATGCCCGCATACGCTGTGTTACCATGGCTGCGGCCGGAAAGAGTCAATCGGCCCAGTACCGCCACTTTCGTGTGGGTGCTTCCGAAGTCTGCTTGCCGGCGGCCAGCGGCGGCGGTAACAGGACATGCACCCACTGGTCAATGACCCCGCCATGTGTGCTACTTGTGCTGGGCATCGGTGAGAACATGGTGACAGGGTCGGTCATCTCTACTACGCTCACGGTATCCGAGCAGATGCAGGGGGTAACAAGAGTAGGGCGTAGCCGTGCTGGTTGAAGAAGCGGAGGAGTCATGAACCATGTAGCCGTACGGTCGATCTTCCGCATCTGCGCTAAGCGGCAGAATCGAGCTACTCCTTTTCCGGATGACTAAGTCGTTTAATGTTAGCTGGACGTGAGCGGGGGCGCTCTAGGCACCTTTCTTAAATCGGGTCTGGCTGCCCCAGGTCACCGAATTCTGGACACTCACGGAGCGGCTATGGAGCGGCGTCGAGCGATCATCTGGGCTGGTTCGATCGCCATGACGGGATGTTTCAGCGCGCTCGCGCTGGGTGCGCTTGTCGGAGGGTTCGGCATCAAGTCCTCGCCGGCATCGGTGATTCAACTGGCCACCTCTGGGTCGGCGGGAGCCGTCCGAGAGCAGGTCGACTCGCTGGTGTGGTGGTACGTAGCCCGCGCGTCCGGTCTCCTAGCCTGGGCGTTGCTCGCGGCCTCGGTGATAGGCGGACTGCTGCTCGGCACGCAGCTCGCGCGAGGACGCACCCGTAGGTGGACGCAGGGCTTACACGAGTTCGTCGGAC
Organism: Pseudonocardiales bacterium; assembly: GCA_025465385.1. Lineage (GTDB taxonomy): Bacteria > Actinomycetota > Actinomycetes > Mycobacteriales > Pseudonocardiaceae. The sequence goes on along the minus strand of JAODNG010000184.1, from coordinate 6,030 downwards.
CGCTCGCAGTGGTCTTCACCGGAATCCACCTGGCCTCGGTCCTCAGCTCCGACCAGTTGCGGATCGGCGTGCAAGAGCTGATCGTTCCGTTTGTCCGGCCGGACAAACCGGTGGCCCAGGGTTGCGGGGTGCTGGCCGTCTACCTCCTTACCGCGCTCGCGCTGACCTCCTCGGCGCGGGCTGTACTGTCCTGGCGATGGTGGCGCCGTCTGCATCTGCTGGCGTTCCCTCTGTTCGGCCTGGCCAGCGCGCACACCGTGCTTGCCGGTAGTGACACCACCAACCCGATCTTGCACTGGTCGAGCCTTGTCACGGGAACGGTGATTCTGTTTCTGGCGGCGTTGCGCCTCCTCACCGCGAGACCCGCTGGCACAGCCGCAGCGGCGCTCGGGGATCCGCGGGACACGGAGACGCACGTACCCCTCGAGCCGCAGCCGAGGACGGCGAACCCCGCTCCGGCATCCGCCACTGAGATGCGGCTGCTTATCGGCCAGACGACGTGGGAGGCCGACAATGTCTTGTCATTGCGGCTGAATTCTCCTGATGGAAAGCCATTGCCGAGGTGGGAGCCGGGAGCCCACATTGAGCTCGCCCTGCCCTCGGGCCGGCGTCGGCAGTACTCGCTGTGCGGCGACCCGGACGACACCCATTCCTACCGGATCGCGATCCTCCAGGTTCCCGGCGGGCGCGGCGGATCGGTGGAAGTGCACACCGACGCCCGAGCCGGCCAGCTGATCGCCGTTCAAGGCCCGCGGAACCATTTTCCGCTGGTGCCCAGCCCGGCCTACTTGTTCATCGCCGGCGGGATCGGCATCACCGCGATGATCGCGATGGTGGCACGGGTGGCCGCCGCGGGTGGCGAATGGAAACTGGTCTACGCCGGCCGACGCCGAGCCAGCATGGCGTTCCTCGACGAGATCCGTGCGCTGGGCCCCGACCGGGTCGAGGTGATGCCCGCAGATGAATGCGGCCGCCCGGACCTGGACGCGATCATCGGTGCTGTGCCGACGGGCACCGCTGTCTACTGCTGCGGCCCGGACCGGATGTTGGATGCGGTGCAGGAGCGGGTCGCCACTAGGCCGGATCTGCGCCTGCACAGTGAACCTTTCGTCGGCACCGCTGCCAGTGGGGGCGCCGCACTCTACGTTGAGCTAGGCCGTACCGGGCGCATCGTCAACGTGCCCGCCGACCGGAGCGTCCTGCAGGCGATCCGCGACGTCACTCCTGCGGTCTCGACTGGATGTGAGCAAGGAGTTTGTGGTGCATGCCGCACCGCGGTCCTCGCCGGCGAACCCGACCACCGCGACAGATTGCTCAGCAGTGCGGAGCGCGCGGCTGGCGCGATGCTGATCTGCGTCTCCCGTGCCCGCAGCGAACGGCTCACCCTCGACCTGTGAGCGGGCGCCTGGTCTCAGCGTCCTGTGATGTCCCTGTCTTGTCGTATCGGGCGATAGTGGCGCTCCCCCGACGGGTAGACAAGCCGGGTGATCCCCCAACGCGGCCGCCAAACGCTGCGCTCCGCACGGTCCTCGCGTAACGCTACGCTCGGACCCGAGCCGGCGGCAGGATCGTGGAATTGCGGACAGCGACGGGGCCGACATGGATGACCTGAATGACTTCGTGCTCGACCGGCTTGCCGACGACGAGCGGCGATTTGAGGCAGGCGAACTTCCATACATCGACGAAGCTGAGCGCCGCGGCCGGTTGCGGATCATGCGCACCGACGATCACCGCGGGTTGCTCCTGGTGGGCGGCCCGGTGCAGGCGACAGAGGATCGTGTTCCCGTGCCGTTCGTCGAGAAGGCCGCGTTCCTCCGCAGGGAAATTCACCACCAGCACGACGACACCATGTTGGGGTTGGTCGCCTCGGTGTACGACGCGCATCCCGATTGGCGGGAGGAGTGGCGGCCGTGACTCATAGCTGCACCGTGGTGGTCAGGGCCACGATCGAGGGTCGGCGTGGCGTCGAGCCAAAGCCGAACCGGACCGGCGGGCGGACCTCGGCCATGGTCCCGAGCTCGGCCCCCTGCCAGCTGGCGGTGACGGACACCAGTGGATGGAAATCCCAAGCGCCGTACCACTCCCTTCGCCCGGCGCCGGCGCTACCCCGGGTGCGCACGCCGGGGAGCACGGTTCGGACCAACGGGTCGACCAGAGTCGCCCACGCCGGGGCAGTGGCTACTCGACGCGGCACGGCTCGTAGAAGCAGCCCGAGCCAACCTCTTGATCCTACGATCAGATCGGCGCGCAGCCGTCCTGCCGCCACCGCCACCCGCCCCGGCTGGCGGATCACCTCCACCGGTGCGACTTCGACGGAATCGAAGCGGTAGGTGCTGGCCACGAACCGGGCCACCTCGTCGCTCGGCGCGATCAACAATCTGGTTCCATCGGGAGTTTCGATCATGACATCGCCGATGGGGCCGAAAGGCGACACCGGCCATCGTCCGACAACGATGCGGTGGCCCGAGGTCGTCCCGAAGGAGGCGATCTCGCCGTCAAAGCGCCAGCGCACGGCCGTGACCGGTCGGAGCGGATGGTGAGGGATCATCGGGGCGATGATCCCACGTCGACGCCGGTGCGACGAGCGTCCGCCCAGCTGTGAAGGAGCGCCGATGATCAGCACGATCGAGCTTACCGACCAAGGCAGCACGCTGGTTTATACATTCGACGACGTAATGCTCTACCACGGGCCGGGTTCCCCGGGCGGGGTGGCGCACGCCATGAAGGTGATGGAACGGGTACTGCCGCTGCTCGAGCCCGGCGGCCTGGCGGAGCGGCGCGAGATCGAGGTGCAAACGGCTTTCGCCGGACCGGGCGCGCGCGATGCGTTCGAGATGGTCACCCGTGCGGTGACGGAGGGCCGGTACGTCGTCGACGATGCGTTAGTGCGTCCCGAACGGGGTCCGACGCACGAGCGCTTCGTCTTCCGGCTCGGCTACCGCGGACGAAACGTGACGGTGGCTCTTCGTGACGGCTACGTGAGTACGGAGTTCATCGCGCTGGCGGGGATGGAGCAGCGGACGGCTGAGCAGGAGGACCGCTTGACCGTCCTGAAGCGTGAGATGGCCGAGCTGTTGCTCGCGACGCCTGCGGCCGAGGTGTACGACGTGGATGACAAGGGTTGACCATCTCGTGCGCCACTGGGGGTGTAAGTCGGTCAAGACTGGGTAACCCGATTTCCTATGACTTGCGATGGTGTGGCCGAGGCGGCTAGTGATCGCGGTGTCGACTTCGGCGTTGCGCAGACGACGTCATGAGTGCGGGTGCGCCCACGGGGGAGTTCGTCCACGCCGCGGTCCTCTATGCCTCTGACGAGCAACTGCGTGACCTGTTATTGCCTTACCTTGATGAGGGCCTACGCCGCCGCGAAAACATCCTTGCCGTGATCTCAGAGGATGCACGCCGAGTGTTGCATGACGCGCTCGGTGACGGCGCCGACCTCGTGCAGTGGGGGTCCGCTGGGGTGTCCTATGACCGGCTGGGCCAGATGTTCGAGGGGTTCGCTAGCTACCTCGACCAGCAGTACCGCGGCGGCGTCCGCACTCGGGTGATTGGGGAGTTCGATGCGGACAGCAATCCCGACCGGGTGAGTCAATTTCTGAGATACGAATCGATGGCCAACGAGGTCTACGCGCCCTATGGATATCCGGTGGTGTGTCTGTGGGACCAGCGCCGCTACCCACCCGACGTGCTGGCGCAGGTCCGGGCGGTCCATTCTCAGCTGCTGGACACGAGCGGTTTGATCCCCAATCCCGAGTATTGTCTTCCCATCGACTACCTCACCCGGGATCAAAGATCACCGCCAGCTGCGCCCGCTGATCTCGATCTGGCCGTGCACCTCGACTCGTCCGATGATCTCGGAAGGCTACGTCGGCGACTACGTAGCTGGGGTGCCAGCTGCGGTATGGGCGACGAGGACACAGACGACATCGTGATAGCGGTCGACGAGATCGCCACCAACGCCCTGGAGCACGGTCAGCCGCCCGCCTGCGTGCGGGGTTGGACCACTCCCGACGCCTTGTTCGTCCAGGTCGACGACCGTGGCCGCGGCTGCATTCCTGCGACCACCGGCTACCAGCGACCCAGCACCGGCGCTCGACGCGGCAGGGGCATCTGGATAGCGCGCCACCTTGCAGATGTTCTCACCACGCACGCCAGCCCTACCGGCACCACTGTGGCCATGCGCTTTGCCAGGCGAGCAGTATTGCCGGTCAGCTGACCTTGTACCAGGTGCTGCACCACCGGGTCTGGAACGCGCCATCGCTATTGTCGATCGTCACGGTGGCCGGGCCCCGCCCGAGATTGTTGGCGATGATCGAGTCGGTTGCTGCGTTGGTGCCCTTGAGGCGCTCCCAGTAGCAGTCCAGGCGGCCGGAGGGCCCGGTTGTGCGATAGGTGCCCGGGGCGATATCCGTGCCCACCACATACTTTCCCTCGCCGAATGTGGTGGCCAGGCCCGGCGGGAGTGCGGGCGCGGCCGCCGGTGCCGACTGCGGCCGGGTCTGTGGATGTGCCGTGACCGTCGAGGCGGTATTACTGCGGTTGACCATGATGCTGATGATGACGAGGTTAGTGACGACCGCGATGAGGAACAGCACCGTCGCGGCGCGCAGCCACCGCTTCCTTGTCGGGCGTTTGCCCGCCGCGCCATCACCGATCGCAGCCGAGCGGGACTGCTCTGTCTGGGGGTACGCGAAGGCTACGGCCATGTCGCCTCTCTCCAGGTACTGGTGCTTCAATCGGCCACCTGCCCGGCCAAGGTCCGGTACGGGGAGAATCGGTGCGTGACGAGCCACCGTTACATAGAGACTTCGGAAAACTACGCTCCGTTGCGGTTGAGCGTGTCCAGGGCCAAACGGGCTACCTCTTGCATGCCGAGGGCGTTGGGATGATCCGGGGCAGCAGCGGTGGTGGCAGCGGTGCCCTCCACCCATCTCACGCCAGGCTGTTGGCAGGCATCGTGGCCGAGTGACCTCGCGTAGGAGTCGACGAACACCGCGCCGTGGTTGCTGGCTTGATCAGCCAGCATGGCGGTGAGCTGCTGCTCCACCCCGTCGACGTAGCGAACGTCACCGCGGGCGATGGGAAAGGTGGGGTAGCAGCCGGTTGCGCTCGGCAGGATTCGTAGGTAACCCACGAGTAGCACCGTCGCGCGCGGCGAGCGCTGACGGATCGCCTCCAGCGCTTGGCCGACCTTCGGCGCTGCGAGGGCGATGCGCTCCGCGTAGAGGTCGGTGCCACCGGCGGTGACCTGCCGCTGACACGGATCGCCGGCCGGGTCGGTGGGACCGAGTTGGGCGCAGGCGAGCCAAAGGTCACCGATATTGATGTCGTTGCCACCGATGGTGATTGTGACCAGGTCGGTGTCCGGGCGAAGCGCGTCGAACTGTGCTGGGTGGTGGACCGGCCGCACCGGCTGCGGAGCCGTCATGTTATCGGTCCTCGCGCCGCCGCAGCTCACGTCGGTGTAGTCGCGGATGCGCAATTCCTGGGCGAGCAACGCCGGGTAGTTCTGGGTGGAGCGCTGGCAGCCGATCGGATCCGCTCGCTGCTCGGGGATTCCCGGGCCCGACGCGTAGGAGTCGCCGAGCGCGACGTAATGCTGCGCGGCGCTCCTCACCTCGGCGGCGCCGATGGTGGGAAGTCCAAGCAGTCCGAGGACGGCGGCTGCGGCAACGAGAACGACACGGCAATACCCTGGGCAAGTGTGAGCCTCCTGCAACAGGTCTTACTTTCATTCGATCACGTCAGTAACACTGCTGAAAGTTTCGGTGAAACAGCCGAATAGACCGCGCATGCAAAGTTCGCCCCGCGTTAGTCACTGTGCCGAGTAGCCGCCGTCGACGAGGTGGTAGCTGCCAGTGATGAATGAGGCATGGTCTGAGAGCAGGAACGCGACGAGCTCGGTGACCTCGGTGGCATTGCCAAGCCGGCCGATCGGGTGAGCGCGGACTAGAGTCCGACGGCTCAGCGGGGTGAGCCCCTCGGTCAGGAGCGGCGTTTCGATGAAGCCAGGAGCGACCGCGTTGA
>JAODNG010000182.1 GCA_025465385.1 Pseudonocardiales bacterium | reverse complement strand
TACGGGTCCTCCGGACCCGTGAGTGCGAAAGAGTGCTCTAACACTGTTTGCCACTCACGAGCTGTCCACAGCTGCCTGGTAGAGGTCTCGCTTAGCCACGCCGTGGGCTGTCGCTACGGCGGCGACGGCTTCCTTGAGCCGCTCGCCCGAGCTGACCCGCTCGGTGACCTCGTCGACTAGGTCAGCGACATCGGGCGGATCGGCGGCAGGCGCACCGGACAGGACGACGGTGACCTCACCGCGCACGCCGTCGGCAGCCCACTGGGCGAGCGCGGCCAACCCACCCCGGCGAACCTCTTCGTAGGGCTTGGTCAGCTCCCGGCAGACCGCTGCGGCCCGGTCCGCGCCGAGTACATCGGCCGCGTCGGTCAGCGTCGCGGCCAGCCGGTGCGGTGACTCGAAGAACACGCAGGTGCGCGCTTCACTCGCAAGGCCGGCCAGCCAGCGTCGGCGCGGACCACCCCGGCGCGGCGCGAAACCTTCGAAACAGAACCGATCGCTGGGCAATCCGGACACGGCCAACGCGGTGGTCACCGCCGACGGACCGGGCAGGCAGGTCACCCGCAGACCCTCCTGAACGCAGGCGGCCACCAGCCGGAAGCCTGGGTCGGACACGGCGGGCATCCCGGCGTCGGTCACCACCAACACCGTCGCGCCGCCGCGGATCGCCGCCAGCAACGAGGGAATCCGGGCCACCTCGACGGCGTCGTAGTGCGAGACGATCCGGCCGGTTACGGTCACGCCGAGCGCCGCGACCAGCGCACGCAGCCGGCGGGTGTCCTCGGCGGCGACCACGTCCGCGTGAGCTAGCGCTTCGACCAGGCGCGGCGAGGCGTCCCGCGAGTCGCCGAGCGGGGTGGCCGCCAGCACCAGCGCCCCAGCACCTACCTCCGCCGAACTTCGGGCGTCAGAATCTCGGGCGTCGAAACCTGAGGTGACGGAGCCCGACGTGCCTTGCATGACTGCGAGCCTACGATCAGCTCCGTGATGGCGGTCCGGGAGGCGCGCTCTGACAGCCCGGTGGTCGGCGTCGGACGGATGCGTCCGCCACCGACCAAGCCGGCTGGGCCACTGCAGCGGCTGGTGCCGCGGCCGCTCACCGACCGGGCGCGGAGCTGGGCGGTGACGCTGAGCCTGACCCTGATCGCCGGCCTGGTACGGCTGTGGAATCTGGGCTATCCCACCGACCGCGGCACCCCGGTGTTCGACGAGAAGCACTACGCGCCGCAGGCCTGGCAGATGCTGCGCACCGGCGGGGTGGAGGACAACGCGGGCTATGAGCTGGTCGTGCACCCCCCGCTAGGCAAGCAGCTCATCGCGCTGGGCGAGCTGCTGATGGGCTACGACAGCTGGGGCTGGCGACTGTCTTCCGCTCTGGCCGGCACGGTATGCGTGTTGCTCATCGTGCGGATCGTGCGTCGGATGACCAGATCGACCCTGCTCGGCGGGATCGCTGGGGTGCTGCTGATCGCCGATGGCGTCAGCGAGGTGCAGTCGCGTATCGGGATGCTGGACATCTTCCTCGCGATGTTCATCCTCGCGGCATTCGGCTGCCTGATCGTCGACCGGGAGCAGGTGCACCAACGGTTGGCCACAGTGGTCCGGAAGGGTCGCGTCGCCGACACCGACTTCGGACCCCGGCTCGGGGTGCGCTGGTGGCGCTTCGCGGCCGGGGTGCTGCTCGGGCTGGCCTGCGGCACGAAATGGTCCGCGGTGTACTACCTCGTCACGTTCGCCGGGTTGAGCCTGGTCTGGGACGCCTGCGGGCGGCGCATCGCGGGTGTCCGGCGGCCCTGGACGGGCACCGTGGTTCGGGATTTCGGGCCGGCATCGTGGGCGCTGGCGGTGGTCCCGGTCGGGGCTTACCTGGCGACCTGGTGGGCCTGGTTCAGTAGCGAGACCGGAGTCGACCGGCACGCGGTCGGCAATCAGATCGGTACGGGTGGCCCGCTGTCGTTCGTGCCGGGGGCGCTGCGGTCACTGTGGTACTACAGCGCCGCCGTGTTGCGCTTTCACGAGAACCTGGTCACGCCCGCCCATCCGCACCCGTGGGAGTCCAAACCGTGGAGCTGGCCGATGGGGCTGCGGCCGATGCTCTATTACTACGAATCCGGCCCCGCCGCGCCGGGATGCGGGCGCCAGGACTGCGTCGCCAGCGTGATGCTGGTCGGCACACCGGCGATGTGGTGGCTCACGCTGCCGGTGCTGGCGTGGGCGCTGTGGCGAGCGGCCACCGGACCGGACTGGCGCTACGCGGCGGCACTGACCGGCTACGCCGGCGGCTGGCTGCCCTGGTTTCTCAATATCCACCGCCAGATGTACTTCTTCTACATGACGCCGGTGGCGCCGTTTCTGATCATCGCCGTGACGTTGGTGCTGGGTGAAATCCTGGGCCGAGCTCGCGACGGCGCCGAGCGGCGCGGCACGGGGCTGCTGGTGGTCTCGCTGTACATCGGGCTGGTGGTGGCCAACTTCATCTGGCTCTGGCCGATCCTCACCGGTGGCTCGATCACTCCGGAGCACTGGAATGCCGAACTGTGGCTGCCCTCCTGGCGCTGAGCCATCATGGGTTGACCTGATTGGTCACGCCAGCACGATGGCGT
>JAODNG010000179.1 GCA_025465385.1 Pseudonocardiales bacterium | reverse complement strand
GGAACCGTGGTTGCGGGCACCTCGTGGGCGGTCTGGTTAAAGCCGACTAACAGTTGGTGCCGCTCCTCAGCGGAAAGGATGTCGATCCGGCTGAGGGGCTGGTCGGGGTGGGTACTAGCCAAGGTGTCCAGCAGTTCGAGGAAGCGGTGGTGGTGTGCGGCGTTATCGTCCGCGTGGTAAAGGGCGGGATTGGCATTGAAGTCGATCCGCAGCGTGCCATCGTCGGAACGCTCGTAGACGTTAACGACGAGATCATTGACTGGCCCGTTGGCCAGGTTGTGCAGCGTCGCCGGATGCTGGCCGAAACGCAGCGACGGGTCGTAACCCATAATGTTGATAACCGGACCGAACAGGTGCTCTCCGGTGCCCACGATGCTCATGTCCCGAGTGAGAAACTCGTAGGGATACCGTTGATGCCGTAACAGCCCTCGGGCCCGTTCGGCGGTGTGCCGCACGAGCTCACTGATGCTCATCGCCGGGTTTATGTGCACCCGGAGCGGGAGCTGACTGGCCACCATGCCCGGGACGCTGCGTGCCACTGCCCCGGTGCGTCCGGTGACCGGCAGGCCCAGCATCAAGTCACCGGCACCGGTCATGCGATGCACGTAGATCGCCAATGCGGCCATCGACAGCGTCGGCAGGCTCCCGCGAGCTCGCCGCGCCAGCGCCCGTAACTGAGTGGCGACAGCCGCGGGCACGTGCCCGGTGTGGCGCAAGAAGGTGTGGGACGTGTCAGTCAGCCGGCCGGCCAGTCCAACGGCAGCAGGTCTATCGGCCAGTTGCTCAGCCCAGTACGCCCGATCCGCCGTGAACCGCTCGGAAGCCTGATAGCCGGCCTCCTCTGCCAGCAGCATATGGAGAGAGCCCAGAGTGCTGGGTGGACACTGAAGACCCGCTTCCAGCGCCGTGTAGACCTCAGTGACCCGCTGGACGAATAAGGAGAACCCAAAGCCGTCCATCGCCAAGTGGTGCGCGCTGCAATGGAGCAGGAAGTGGTCGGCGGCCAGCTGCAGCACGGTCAAGGTGAACATCGGACCACAGCTGAGATCAAACGGTCTGTTCAGGTCAGCCCGCATCCACTCCTGAGCCCGCGTCCACGGGTCGGCCGCATTCCTCAGGTCCAGCATCGGCAACAGCCAATCCACAAGCCCTTCGACATTCTGCCATATGCGCTCATTATCGGTGTGAGCACGAATGCGAAGTGCCTCAGTGTCGGCCACTGCTTGACGCAAGGCCGCCTCGATCAATTTCACCTCGATGGGACCGCGCAGCTCTATGTATTCGACGGCATTGAAGATCGGGTTGCGGGGGTCCAGCTGCTGGGCGAACCACATCCCCGTTTGCGCGGCAGTCAGCGGCAAACGACGGCTTTGGTGATTGGACATCCCATTCCCCTTTTTGAGCGTCCGATGAGTTTCACCGAGGCCATGGGCGATTCCGGTCATCCGTGCTTGTGGATGTGAACAGTGACGCTCATGCCCGGAACGAGATCAAGGCCACGACGGTCTTCAAGCGCGATCTTCACTGGGATGACCTGAGTGACCTTCTGGAAGTTGCCCGAGGTGTTGGTGTCAGGGAACAGCGAGAACTGCCCGGCGGCACCGCCTTGGATCTCACGGACGTGGCCCGTGATCGGAGTATTGGGAAAAGCATCTACGGTCATGTCGACTTGCTGACCGGGACGGACCGCTCTGATGTCGGTTTCGTCGACGCGCGCGGTGACGAAAATCTTATCGAGGTCGTAGGCCACGGCGAGCTGGGTACCGGCGGTGACGAATCCTCCAGGTACGCCGTTGTCCACTGCCACGGTGCCCTCTGCTGGGGCGCGGATGCTCATCTTGGGTTGGACGAACCCGCCCCGGATCTCCACCCGGCCGACCCGCTGGTCCTTGTTCAAAACGGTTCCTTCGGTAGCGCTCCAGTCCAGCAGAGTGCCGCTGATGGGAGCATTGATCAGGATCTTGTCGCCATCGACCTGAGCGTTGTCGGTGCTGACGTAGTTGCGGGCGTTGAGGAAATAGCTCGTGGCAAAAACGCCGCCGGCGACCAGCGACAAGATAAGGATCACCATGAGCCCTATGCGAGTGGAGAGTTTGAGCTTGTGCCGTTGCGGTGCAGTGGGCGCCGTGCCGTTGGTGGGCACCATATCGACGGCCTTCTCGGCCGGCGCATGCGGTGCCGTGACAGTGTCCTTCATGCTCACACCTTCCCGTTGATGTGATCGAGCTCGCCAGCGCGAGGCTCATCTGTAGAATACGTGGCATATTCTCTTTAGGGAATTCTTACCGAGAAAACGAATTATGCGCGGATGTGGGCGGCCAGGACCATTTCTGCGTCATTGTTTCTGGACCGTTACAGCGGAATGTTGCCGTGGCGCCCGCGGCGTGCTGGCGCGCTAGCCAGTGCCTCGGCGAGTCTGCGCCGGGTCTGGCTGGGCTCGATCACCTCGTCGACCACTCCGATGGCCAGTGCCCGGCTCACTCCCCCGGCGATCAGCTCGTGCTCGTCGACCAGCCGGGTATGCAGCGCATCGCGCTCGTCCTCGGAAACGGCTGCGAGTGCCCTGCGGTGCAGGATGCCGACCGCCGCCTTGGCGCCCATCACCGCGACTTCCGCGGTCGGCCAGGCGAACACAGCCGTTGCACCCAGACAACGGCTGTTCATCGCGATGTATGCGCCGCCGTAGGACTTCCGGATCACCAGGGTCACCCGGGGAACCACTGACTCACCGAAGGCGTGCAGCAGCTTCGCTCCCCGGCGCACCACACCGTCCCACTCCTGTTCGACACCAGGCAGATACCCGGGCACGTCCACAATCACCAGCAGCGGTACGCCCAAGGAATCGCACATCCGAACGAACCGGGCTGCCTTCTCCGCGGCCAACGAGTCGAGGCAGCCACCCTTGCGCATGGGATTGTTGGCGATCACGCCGACCGTACGTCCGCCCAGCCGGCCTAGCCCGACGATGATGTTGGGCGCCCATTTGGCTTGCAACTCCTCGAAGACGCTGGCGCCGTGGTGGTCGACGTCAATGATCTCGCGCACCAGCGGTCGCATGTCGTACGCCCGTTGCGGCTGGTCTGGTAGGAGCGCGCCAAGATCGCGCTCATTGCGCACTGCGCCCAGGTCGAAAAGGCCTGGGCGGCCCAACAAGCTGATCAGCCTCCGGGCCCGCTGGTAGGCGTCCTGTTCATCCGCGGCGATCACGTGCACCACACCTGACTTCGTGCCGTGCGCGCGGGCACCCCCGAGGCTCTCCTGGTCGATCTCCTCGCCGGTGACACTCTTGACCACATCCGGGCCGGTAACGAATATCCGACCTGCCGGTGCCATGATCACCAAATCTGTGAGCGCTGGACCGTAGGCGGCGCCGCCCGCCGCAGGCCCGACGACGACGGAGATCTGTGGCACCCGGCCCGAAGCCCGGATCATGGCGGCGAACACCTGGCCGACCCCGTCCAGCGCCGCGACGCCCTCGGCGAGTTTCGCCCCGCCGGAGTGCCATACGCCGACAACCGGACACCGCTCACGTATCGCGAGGTCAATGGCCGCCACGATGGCGGCGCATCCCTTCGCGCCCATCGCGCCGGCCATGATCGTGCCGTCCGTGCAGTACGCGATGACGGGCTTACCATCGACGCTCCCGCGCACGGCGTATACGCCGTCGCGGTCGCGTTCGTGCAGGGTCTCCATCGTCTCGGAGTCCAGCAATTGAGACAGGCGCACCTCGGGGTCGCGATAGTCTCGCTCGTGATCGGCTACCAGCGGCTGGGCTATTTGTGCAGTCATCGTCCGCCCCGTTGGGTAGGTGTTCTCCTGCGGTTCACGCCACGTGCCCGGTCTCTGGCACGGATCGCATCTCCCGGAAGTTCTTGGCTGCGCTCTTCAGTGCGAGGGAGGGTGTGAACCTGGCGATCCACCAGGCGACCCGGGCGTACGACGGCCCGACGATCACTGCCTGATTGCGATCGATGCCGCGCAGCACGTCGCGCGCGAGGTGATCCGGGAGGTACAGCTTGCCCTGCAGTTTGATGGCCCGCTCCCGGGCATGGGCGCCGTCCGCCGTCTGCGGCAGACCGCTGTTGACGTTGTCGAGCAGTGGTGTATCGACGTATCCGGGGCACACGACGCTGACCTGCACGCCGTGGCTCGCCGCCTCGCTGCGCAGCCCCAGACTCAGCCCCACGACGGCGTGCTTCGTGGTGGTGTAGGCGATTTTGAGCGGTGAGGGCACCAGGCCGGCGAGTGACGCCGTATTGATGATGTGCCCGTAGCCTTGTTCGAGCATGATCGGATAGGCGGCGAGCACGCCGTGAACGACGCCGCGCAGGTTGACGTCGATGGCCCGGTTCCAGTGGTCCAGGGTGTGCTCCTCGGCCGTACCGCCGATGCTGATGCCGGCGTTGTTGAACACCAGATCGATCCGACCGCGCTTGTCCTTGACCGACTGGATCAGTCCGGCCACGGCGGCGGCGTCCTGCACATCCAGGGCCGCCCCCTCAACTCGGCCCGGGTGACGAGCCCGCAAGTCCTTGGCGACGGTCTCCGCGGCCTGCTCGTCGATGTCGGCCACCGTCACCACGTCCCCGCGCGCCGCGAGGGCGACGGCCAACGCGTGCCCGATGCCCGACGCGCCGCCCGTCACCACCGCCACTCGCGGCACCGTGGTCGGATCCTTGCGTCCAGTCCGTATCGCACGGTGCTCCGCGCGCAGAGCGCGTTCCGTTCCTTGGGCAGCGACACTGTCAAACATCGGTCGGTTCCTCCCATCGGATGGCCACGGCGGCGATCCAGTCGCCGTCGCGGACGGAGCGCACAATCAGCGACTCGGGACCGAGGCCGTTCGTCGACAGCGACGTCGCCGGTCCGGCACTCATCCGCACGACCCCGCTGTCCAGGTCGAGGTCCGCGGCTGCCAGGCCGGCAAGACCCTCGGGACCGCGCCCCAGGACCTTGCCCGCTGCTTCCCTGGCGCACCGCAGGCGCAGCGCCCACTCCTGATCTCCCGAACCGGCGTCACCGGTCCGGTCGATGCGCTCGAGATGGATCCCGACGCCCTGGCAGCGAGGGTCAGCACTGGCGAGCGCCACCGCGACGCCGTCACAGCACGCCAGCGACACGTGCGGCGCCCGCTCCAATCCGGCGCCCCCGGCGACGACCAGGTTGTCGTTCTCGTCGGCGATGACGGCGATGTCGGCCGGATACAGGTCCACAGCGGAGCTACGCAGCACCACGCGGACCGCCTCCTTGGCCGCCGCCTGGCCCACTAGCCACTCACTGCGGCGCTGCTCGGAGCCCCCCAGGCCGGCCCAGGTGACCCGCTCCCGCCGGCTGAGAATCCACATGGCCAGAATCCGCTGCGGGATCCGGCCGTAGGCGGCCAAAGCGTCCGGTGGTAGCTCGTCGATCCGCCAGCAGACGAACTTCTCAGGTGCCGGCAGGCCGTCGATCATCGTCTTCCACGGTGCGCCGAGGGCCGCCTCCTGCTGGGAGCTTTTCATCGCCTGAGACAGCGATTTGGTCAGGTCGAGGCAGTGGTCGGACCAGCCGACCAGCTGCGCCAGCAGGCAGCCGTCCGGCCCGACGAGGTCGATTTCCGCGCGAACCTGCCGCTCATTGACGAAGGCGATCCGTGCCCGGCCTCGCACCGGTGTGCCCGAAGCCGGACTCGGCCCGAACAAACGGAGCTCTTTGAGCGCGAACGGGAAGGTCCCGACGCCATAGCGGAGGCGCTCGATCGCCCAGAAGCCGACGAGTTGCCCGGCGGCGTCGAGCAACACCGGATCGGTGACCAGGGTGGGGGTGGGTGTCGAAGCGAACAGGTTGTGGGTGGGCAAGGTCTCCAAGGTGGCCTCGGTCCCGTCCTCGCCCCAGCGAGCCAGCGAGATCACGCCCTGAAAGCGCGGGCCATGGAACATGCGCCCTGATGAGTAGAGGGCGCCGGCACTCTGCGCGTAGCGTTGCTCCGCGCTGAGGCGCAGCGGGGTGAGGGCCGGCGGTGTGGGGTAGGAGTCGGCGAAGCAGACCACTCCCTCGAACACCAGCGTGCCGGACTCGCTGCCGGCGGCGGCATCGTCGCCCAGGCGCTGCAGCTCGACTTTCACCTCCCGGCCGTCCCCGGTCGGGTCCCGCCGGGCGACCAGGCGCACCGTGGCGTGGCCGTCATCCAGGCCGATCCACTGGTGACCACGGACGTCTCGCATGCCGACGACGAGCTGACCCGGGCACAGCGCGGCGGCTGCTTCGGCCAGCATCTCCATGCTGACCGTGAACGGGACGACCGCCAGCGCGAGCAGCGACTCGTCAGTCAAAGACACCTGGCGCCCGAAGGTGTGGTCGTGCAGGTACAGGTCCTCCTCGAGGT
>JAODNG010000131.1 GCA_025465385.1 Pseudonocardiales bacterium | reverse complement strand
GTAATCGCGAAAGTACTTTTCGCCCCGCGGACTTTAACCTCCATCACCCACTGGAATCCCACGGAATGGCACTCGGCCACGTTCGACCCCTCAATGAGGATGCAGTCCGAGTTCTGCAAGTCCTGCTGGAAGGTCGTCGCACCGCCTCGGCCGAAGCTGGTCCCCAGACTGGGGACGGTCGTGGCCCGGCGGGCAGGTCGATCAAATGCCTGAAGAAAACACAGCGTCGCTTGGCTCCGCGCTGTCTGAACTGGCGGGGTTTTTGCTGTCTACCGCTTCCTTCACCGAGCTGGTGCAACAAGTCGGAGAGCTGACGGTGCGCACAGTGGCGCCACCGTCCACTTGCGGCATTGATCCAGCTGTTGGCCGGTCAGGCGGCGATCGCCGTCACCGCAGCGCTGCGCCACCACGACGAGGTGACCTTGTCCGATCACCTCCGGATCGCGCTGTCCTCCCGGTCGGCCATCGACCAGGCCATCGGAATCATCATGGCTCAGCAGCGAGGCACCCCGGAGCAGGCCTTCGCCGCCCTGCGGACCATCTCGCAGCGGCGCAACATCAAACTGCGGATCGTGGCCGCTGAGCTGGTCGAGACCGTCGGACGCGCATAAGCCCAACCCGACCAAAATTCGGAGCCGCGGGTGAACTTTTACATCATTGGTCGGGGGCGGGGGTAGAGTCTGAGGTGGTTGAGCCACCAGCCGTCCAGAGAGGGTGCCCGGACCGCGGCGGTCAGCAGATACGCCGCGGCTCTCCAGGATCGGGGGCTAGCGGATGAGTTGCGCGGTCAATGGCACTGACGGCCGGTCGCCGTGTTTTGAGGTTATATTCTCCACCGATACCACCCGCAGCTGTGCGCGGCTGCGCGGCGAGCTGGACCTGACCACCGCCCCTCGCCTAGAACAACTCCTGGACGAGCTGTGCCGCGACGGATATCGGCAGATCACCCTCGACATGTCCGGCTTGGATTTCCTCGGCGCCTCCGCGCTGAGCGTGTTCGTCCGCGTCGACCAAACGCTGCGGGCCGCTGGTGGTGAGCTCGTGCTGACCCGTCCGAGCCGCATGGCCAGCCGCATCCTATCAATTACCGGCCTTGACGCCACCCTGACCATTCAGTGAGCTGAGTTATAGCTTCACGGTACCGTTTTTGGCAGCTCCGAGCTTTACCAAGTCGTTCGCTATGCGGGAATGCAGACGTTGCGGGATATCGAAGCGCTATCCCGCCGCGTGTGGGACGCACGCGGCGGGAGCGGGCGACCATGGTCGGCACCCCACTGATCGAGGCGGAGCAGTAAGGCCAACTCGACCAGCGGCCGGTGCTAACCGATCCGGCTCAGGCCGCGGCGAGTAGCTGGCGCATCGTGGCGATCTGCGCGGTTTGATTGCGTTGGATCGAGGTGGCCAGGTGCATGGCGTCGGGGTTGCGGCCTGCGGCCAGCTCGGTGGTGGCCATCTGTACGGCGCCCTGGTGATGAGCGATCATCAGCTGGAGAAACAACCGGTCGAAGGCCGGTCCGCTGCTTTTGACCAGTTGACTCATCTGCTGGCTGCTGATCATGCCGACCGCTGCCGCGCGGTCCATCCCGCCCATGGCAGAGCCCCCGCCGGGGTCGTTTTTGGCCGGTGGTGCCTGCCAGGCTTGTAGCCAGCTGTTCAGGGTCGCGATCTCGCGGTCTTGGTCAGTTGCAATCTGGGTAGCGAGGTCGCGGAGCTTGGGGTTGGCCGTCCTGGCCGGCGCCAGCCCCGCCATGGTGATGGCCTGGCGGTGGTGCGGGATCATCTGCTGGGCGAAGGCGACGTCGGCGGCGTTATGCACACTCGCGGTGCTGGTTGCCGGCAACGGCGCTCCGGCGGTGTGTTGGGTGCTCGTCGGAGCGCTGCCGCACGCGGCTGCGGTAAGCAAGGCGACCACGCCAAATCCGGCCGCGCGCAAGACTCGCCTCATCGCAAGAGTCCTTTCGTGGTCTGATCAAGAGTAGGCGCGGTATGCCGCCACGATCAACACCTAGCGTCTGCGGCGCACGACGCGGTGTGCTGGCGGACTACCGGAGCAGACCGAAGGGTGAGTGAAGCACAGGGCACTATCACGCAGCGTAAGTGTGGCGGCCACAGTGAGCGATCGACGTCGTCCGTGGCACCATGTCGCCCGTGACAGGCACGCAGCCCCGGACCGGCCGGCACGCCAAACCGGAACCACCGCCTGCGGTGCCCGCTGTCCCGCTGTCACCGGTAGAACTCCCGCAACTTGCCGATGCGTCGCTGGGCGAACTGGTCCGCGAAGCTGCGACACATTTCTCCACCTTGTTCCGCTCGGAGGTGGAGCTGGCCAAGGCGGAGGTGACTCGCGAGGTCCGCAAGGGTGTCAAGGGCAGCGTCTTTTTCGTCATCGCGCTGACGATCCTGCTGTTCAGCCTTTTTTTCCTGTTTATCACGGTTGCCGAAATCCTGGCCATCTGGCTACCGCAGTGGGTCGGCTTCGGCATCGTCTTCGGACTGATGTTGGCCGCTGCGGTGGGGTTCGCGCTGCTGGGCTGGCGCAGGATGCGCAGCATTCGCGCGCCTGAACGCACCATCAGCACCGTCCGTGACACGGGCGCGGCGCTGACTCGCCGGCGCAGCGCTGACGAACCCAGCGCTGACCCGCTCACGGAGTGAGCCGTCCACCGGATCCCAGTTCGGTTCGGATTCCGGGACCGTGGACGCATCGCGAGATATCCGCCAACGGGATCAGGTTGCACGTGGCGGAGGCCGGGACGGGCCCGTTGGTGATCTTGCTGCATGGCTTCCCGGAGTTCTGGTGGTCTTGGCGCCACCAACTCCCGGCTCTGGCCACTGCCGGCATGCGTGCCGTGGCGGTGGACCTGCGCGGTTACGGCGACTCCGACAAGCCCCCGCGAGGCTATGACCTGTGGACGCTGTCCGGTGACGTGGCGGGGTTGGTCCGGGCGCTCGGCGAACGTCAAGCCGACCTGGTCGGGCAGGACTGGGGCGGGATCCTCGGGTGGTGCACAGCGGCGCTGCACCCCCGGGTGGTGCGCTCGGTGACGGTGCTGGCCGCCGCCCATCCCCGGGCGAT
Source organism: Pseudonocardiales bacterium (assembly GCA_025465385.1). GTDB lineage: Bacteria > Actinomycetota > Actinomycetes > Mycobacteriales > Pseudonocardiaceae. The sequence goes on along the minus strand of JAODNG010000131.1, from coordinate 1,669 downwards.
GGGCCAGGCGCTGCTGCGCGACCCGGCGCAGCGTTCGGCGGCCCGTTACCTGGCAACTTTCCAGGTCCCGTGGCTGCCCGAGCGCGACCTGGCCCGCGATGGTGCGGTGCTGGTGGAAGAAATCCTCCGGGACGGGGCGGCCCCGCGATGGCGCGCGTCGAGCGAGTTCACCGCAGTGGCCCGGCGCTACCGTGAAGCCATGCTGATCCCCGCCGCGGCGCATTGCGCGCTGGAGTACTACCGATGGGTCGGCCGCTCGCAGTTCCGCTTCGATGGGCGCCGATTTTCCCGCGCGGTGGACCGGGTCGCGCGGGTGCCGGTCCTGCAGTTGCACGGTGCCGATGATCCCTATGTGCTGGAGCGCACCGCACGCCGCTCGGCTCGCTGGGCCGGCAACGGCTACCGCTACGAGGTGCTGCCCGGCGTCGGGCACTTCGTGCAACAGGAAGCACCAGGACAGACCACGGCGCTGCTCACCGAGTTCCTGCGCAACCGGTGAGCGGCGAGGCGATCGGTCCGACGCCGCCGGTGGTTGATTCCCGGCGGGCGTTATCGTTCGGCGCGCGCGCCGAGCTCTACGATCGGGTGCGTCCGAGCTACCCGCCGCAGGTGCTTCCTCTGCTGTTCGCGAATCTGGCCGGTAATCGGGTGGCCGATGTGGGCGCAGGCACCGGCAAACTTACCGCGGTGCTCGCCTCGGCGGGATGGGATGTCGACGCTGTTGAGCCAGACCCTGACATGCGCGCCATTCTGGCCGCGCGGCTACCCGGGATTCGGGTGCATGCTGGACGGGGCGAAGCGCTGCCCCTTCCCGACGGGAGCGTCGACGTGGTGATCTACGGCCAGGCATGGCATTGGGTCGACGACGTCGCGGGCGCGCACGAGGCGGCACGGGTGCTTCGTCCGGGGGGCATGCTGGCCATGCTGTGGAATTACGAGGACGACGCAACAGGGTGGATAGGGCAGCTAGGACGGATCGTCGGATCGCCCCGGGCCCGGGACCTGGTCCGGCCGCCGGCGCTCCACCGGTTCGGCGCAGCACAGGTCTACGGGCTGTCGTGGTCACGCGAGCAGGACGTCTCCGGGTTACCCGACTATGCGCTGAGCCACAGCGCAGTCGCGGTACTGCCGGACCAGCAACGAGAGGCGGTGCTGGCTGACGTTCGACGGCTGACCACCGAGCACCCGGACCTGCGCGGGCGCGAACGAGTCGCAGTATCGATGCATCTCGAGTGCTGGCTCTACCGTCGCGAGGGGAGCTGACAGGTTGCGGTCACCGCTGACGCTCGCGCTCAGTGCGCCGAGGTCGACAGGAGTACTGCTCGGTGGCCGGCGGACAGCCCTGCTATCGAACTCGGCGCAGGTAGCCCGGTTGCCTGCCTGACTAGCGGGTGGCGCGGGCGCCGCCATTGACGGCAAGAACCTGTCCGGCGATCTGACGGGCGGCGGACGAGGCGGGGAAAGCGACGGCCCCGGCCACGTCCTCCGGGGTACCTGCGCGTCCTGTGAAAGTTGCTGCGATCAGCGCGTCCCGGCGTTGGTCCGTGACCTGGTCTCGAAAGAATTCAGTATCGAGCAGCTGTGTCGCTCGTCCTGAGCGCCCGGCCGGCCGCTGCGGTGGGCGCGCCGCGCGCCCGCGTCGCCGTCCCAGGCGGCGAGCTGCTCGACG
>JAODNG010000130.1 GCA_025465385.1 Pseudonocardiales bacterium | reverse complement strand
GCGCCGCGGATCGGAATGGCGGCGAGCCGAACTGGCTGCCTTCGAACGGATGGAGCGCCGCGTCGGGATGACCGCCGAGCCCTACTCCCAAGGCCGTGGCGGCGGCTACGTCCGCGCCGGCAACAATCTGTCGGGGATCGGCCTCGTCGGGGCACTGCTCGGCAGGCGCAACCGAGTGTTCAGCGGGGTGTCCGGCGCGGCGCTAATGGCCGCGTCGGCCGCCACCCGGTGGGGAATCTTTACGCCGGCATGCAGTCGGCGACCGACCCCAAATACACGATCGTTCCGCAGCGCGAACGGCTGCGGGCAGCAGCTGTTATCGCCGGTCCGCCGGCAGGCTGATCGGTGGCATCCTCACTGAATCCGCAGACAAGATTCGTTATCGATGACCGAGCCGTCTACCTCTGATCCGGCAGCCTCGGATACCAGAACCGTGCCGGTCAATCGAGGAGTTCGGTAGGGTCGAGGTTCGTGGCGCCCAGCCCTCGAACGGCGGGACGGCCACAGATACGCCCGACGCGTGCAACGAACGGCTCAACTCGGAGGAATCATGGGAAAGCAAGCTCGAATTGGACTGTTGCTAGCAGCTACTTCCTGCCTACTGGCTGTGATGGTTGATTGGATCGTCGAAGAGCTCTGACCGCAGCACGAACGGAGCAGGAGCGGCCGTCATCCTGGGCGGCCGCTTCCCGGCGCAGAGTTCGAATCAGAATGTGATCTGAATCACCGTGTGTGGGTTGTTTGACATTCTGGTGAAAAGCCGACTCCACAGTGTCGCGAACGGCTGCTGCCGAGCGAGGCGCATCGATTCTGCCCCCACTCAGCGGAAGGATCGAGAATTATGAGCTGGATAGAGGGGCGACTGTCCGCGACGGTCGGGCGCAGGCCAGACGGGCTGCCGATGCTTGATCGGGGCGGCCACCGCAGCCCCGATCAGGGTGCCTGCCTGATGGAGTACGTCTCCGTACTCGCCGGAACCCGGTTCAGCGACCATCCTCGCTGCACCCATCCGGCCCTGGCCCAGCTGGCCCGCGTGGTTAACGACGAGGTTGTCGATCCAGCCGCCCGGTCCCGGCTGGCGGTGCTGGCTCCCGACCTCATCGGCACCCGGTGCCGGGATCCACGCATCACGCTGACAGTGATGGCATGCTGCCTGCGGGCCGCTGTAGCGGCCCGCCCGCAAGGCCGTGACCTACTGCAGGCCTTGGAACGCATCGATGCGCAGCTCGACCGGCTGCAGGCTCAGCAAGGCCGCCGGTGGGCCCGCTTGCGCAACGTCGGAGCTGAACCCGGGGTTCTTGCGGTCATCTCCACGCTGCGCGTCGTGTTGCGGCACACCAACAGGTTCCGCGGACCGCGCCACGACGAGCAGCTCTGCGAACTACTCGAGCGGGCAGTCGCGGATTGCCGCGCGTTGCTCGCCCATCGTCCAGGCCGGCCGGCAGGCCAGCAGTCCCAGCCCGCAGTACGTTGAGATCGGGCGTTGCGCTCGTAAGGGGGATCAACGGCTGGGGGGCGCACTGCTGATGACCGAGATTTCCGCCACGGCCGTCACCGCGTCGCTCGGCACCCAGGCCTATGGGTATGCGCATCTGATCCCGCTGCAGCGCCGCTACGCCGAGCTTGCTGTCGACGATCCTGACCGGCGGCGCCAGCGTGAACGACTGATCAGTGGTTATCTGCCGGTGGCCGAGCACATCGCGCGCCGTTTCGCCGGCCGCGGCGAGCCGCTGGATGACCTGATCCAGGTGGCCACCCTGGGACTGATCAATGCCGTGGACCGCTTCGAACCGGCCCGCGGCTCGCATTTCCTGTCCTTCGCGGTACCAACGATCACCGGCGAGGTACGCCGACACTTCCGCGACTACGGCTGGTCGACGCGGGTCCCGCGCCGGCTGAAAGATCTCCACATCGCCATCAGACGCGCGCTGGCGGAGCTGTCCCAGGAGGTCGGTCGGGCGCCGAGACCCAGCGAAATCGCAGAGCGGTTGGGCATACCGGTGTCAGAGGTAATAGAAGGGCTACAAGCCGGCGAGGCCTACCGAAGCTCTTCGCTGGACGAGATGCTCGGTGCCGGGCAGGGTGCCACGACTCTGGGCGACTTCATCGGCGGCCTAGACGACGAGCTGGCTCTGATAGATGACCGCGAAGCGCTGCGGCCGCTGTTAGCTGAGCTCGCCCCCCGGGAGCAGACGATCCTCGTGCTGCGGTTCTTTCACCAACTGACCCAGACTCAAATCGCCGAGCAGGTCGGTATCTCGCAGATGCACGTCTCGCGGGTACTTCGGCAAACGCTGACATTCCTCCGGCACCGGATGTCCAACTCCGAGTGATCGCCCGGCCGCGCGCCGCTAGCCTCAGCCTATGCAGCGCTATCAGCTCGGCCGCTTCTCCGTCGCACGTATCGGGTTCGGCGCGATGCAGCTGCCCGGTCCTGGTGTGTTCGGTCCCCCGCGTGACCGTGGGCAGGCTCTCGCGGTGCTGCGACGTGCCGTGGAGTTGGGCGTGGACCATATCGACACCTCGCAGTACTACGGGCCCGCTGTTGCCAACGAGCTCATCCGGGAGGCGCTGTATCCCTACCCCGACAACCTCGCGTTGGTGAGCAAGGTGGGAGGCCGCCGCGACGAGTCCGGCGGATGGTTGCCCTACAACGAACCTGACCAGCTACGCCGGGCGATTGAGGACAACCTGCGTACTCTCGGGGTCGAGCAGCTGGCAGCGGTCAACCTACGGCTGATGGACGACGCAACACCGGACGGGCGGTTCGACGACCAGCTCACTGCCATGATCCAGGCGCGCGAGGACGGGCTGATCGGCGGTGTCGGCCTGAGCAACATCACCGTCGAACAACTGCTGCGCGCGCTGGAACGCACCCCGGTGGTCTGCGTGCAGAATCCGCTGAACCTTGCCGATCGCGCCTCGATGCCCCTTCTCGAGGAGTGCACCTCCCGGGGGATCGCCTTCGTGCCGTTCTTCCCGCTGGGCTCGGGCTTCGTTCGGCCCAATCCAGTGCTGGACAACGAGCAAGTCCGGCACATCGCCGACCGGCTGGGCATCACCGCGGCACAGGTGGCGCTCGCCTGGACGTTCCGGCTCGCGCCCAACGTCCTGTTGATACCCGGCACGTCTTCGGTGCGGCACTTGGAGGAGAACCTCGCGGTCGCTGACATCGAGCTGGATGAGGAAGCGCAACAGCAGTTGGCGGCAGTCGCGAAATAGTGCTGCGCCGAGTTCGGATCGGTCTCGATGGCTTCGGGTACCGCGCGTGATCCGGGGCAACCCTGTTTTGCCCCGGATCAGTCGGGGCACCCTGCGGTGTGGATCTCGAGTCGGTAGCTGATGAGCTGTATTCGCTACCGCGGGAGGAGTTCACCGCGGCCCGTAACGCCGCCGCGAAGCGGGCCGGTGAGCAGGGCAACCGCGAGCTGGCCGAGCAGATCGGCGCGCTGCGGCGGCCCTCCACAGCGGCGTGGTTGGCCAACCTGCTCGCCCGGGAACAGCCCGACGAACTCCGTGCCCTGGTGGAGCTAGGCGACGGGTTGCGCGAAGCGCAGCACCAGCTACAGGGTGCCCAGCTGCGCCGGCTGTCCCAGCAGCGCTATGAGCTGGTCAACGCTCTCGTGCGGCAGGCGCAGTCGCTGGCACGGAGCGCCGGACACTCGGCTAGCGAAGCCGTCACTCGTGAACTGGTGAATACCTTCACCGCCGCGGTGAATAGTGCTAGCGCGGCGCAGGCGTTGGCCGGTGGGCATCTCACCACGGCGCTCGATCCGGCCGACGCCGCGACTGAACTGTTCGCCACCGCCGGTACGGTGAGCACAAGTCGACACAACGAAGTGGGTCAGCATGATGAGCAGCTGCGCCGAGACCTGGAGCGCTTGCGCGGCGAGGCAGCCGATGCCGGTGCCGCCCGCGACGATGCACAGCGCGCGCTGACCGACGCCGATCAGGTGGTGGATGCCGCGGCCACCACGCTGCGCGAGCTGCGCGCCCGCCTGGAGGCCGCTGACGAAGCCGAGCACGACGCGCGCCGCCGCGCCCAGTCAGCGCGGCGGGACTTCGAGGCCGCGGACCGGGCGGCCCGCGAGATGCAGCAGCGGGTGCACGACCTGGAACACCGACTCGCTACGCCACCACCGACATCGGCTGGTGAAGATCACCAAAAGTGAGTCTCACCGTGCAGAATGCACTCCCACGGCTCAGTTTCGACGAGCTCAAAATAGGTGGAAACTGGCTCAACCGGGTATTCCGTGGACGGGAGCACCTGACGACATCTCGGAAGATGCGCTAGAGGAGGTCATCGGCGATGGCTCGGGCTATCTGGACG
>JAODNG010000107.1 GCA_025465385.1 Pseudonocardiales bacterium | reverse complement strand
GCCCGCTGAGCGACGGTGTCGAGGAACTTGTCATAGTCCACGGTGGGCCCCTTTCCCTACCGGCGGTGGTGGCTCTCGGCCGGCGGTTCAGCGTCTGCCGGCCCGGGACCCGAGCGCTCGCCTCGCGCCAGCGCAACCTCGTTGCGGTCCCCGGGCGAAGCTCGCCTGGTAGGGACGCGGGGCCTATGGTGCCCGGGGGCGGTGCCCGGCGCTTGCTCCTGACCGGGCCAACCAGGCGGTCCCATTCGCCCCGCCAGGTCGAGGGGGAAGCTGGGCTCGCCGCTGCGCTGGCAACAGCGGGTCAGTGGTTTGGTGCTGCCGGGGCGGATTTGACCCGATGGTTGATGCTGCCGTGTCGGCGTCCTACACCGCGCCGGAGCGCAGCATGAAGTTATGCTCCCCGACTCGCTACCCGGCCTGGCTGTGCGTCTCGATCAGCTGCTGCGCGTGGTCGTCGACCGCACCGCGCATCCGTCCGCAGCTAGGCAATTCCGTGCGGCTGCTGCCGGTTTAACTCCCGCACGTCACGGGGCGGTGGGGATGTTCGCTGCGGTCGGCTTGGTGGCGTTCGCTGTGGACACTGGGGTGTTCACCGGGCTCAAGACCACCGTACTGGCGCCCGCACCGGTCGCCGCCAAGCTCGTCGCGGTGCTTACCGCCACCGTCGTCGGTTACCTGCTCAACCAGCGGTGGACCTTCCGCACCCGCAGTCGGCGGCGCCGCGGCCACGAAGTCCTGCTTTATGTGTGATCAGCGGTCTTGGCCTGCTGGTCAGCGTCGTTCCGCTTTACGCCTCCCGCGACGTGTTGCATCTGACGGTTCCCGTCGTCAGCTGGCGCATCCAGGAGGTCACCGATTTCCTCAGCGCTCAATTGCTCGGCACTGGGCTGGCGACCGCCTTCCGGTACTGGGCGTTAAACCGCTACGCCTTTCCAGCCCACTCCGCGGCGCTGCGCCCCCGCCACTGCCTGAGAATCGAAGCGTGAGGCAGTAAAACTGTCAGCAATCGGGGTCCGGCACGCGCTCCTGAAGGAACGCCAGTGTCCGGCGGAGCACTCGCGAAATCTGCATCTGGGACAGCCCGACCTGCTCGCCGATTTGGGTCTGCGAGAGGTGGCGGAAAAACCGCAGCGCCAGGATTGCCCGTTCCTGGGGCGGCAGTTGGGCCAACAGCGGGCGCAGCGCCTCCCGGTCATCGATTCGAGCCAGCTCGGCGTCCAGACCGCCGATGAGATCGCCCAAGGTATCGCTGCGTTCCGCCAAGCCGAGCATCTCATCCAGAGACACGCTTCGGTAAGCTTCCCCAACCCGTAGCGCCTCGATCACGTCCGACATGGGTAATCCCAGTCGGTCAGCAATCTCGCTGGAGCGGGGAGCCCGGCCTAATTCCTGGGACAACTCCGCCAGTGTGCCCTTGATGGTCACGTGCAGGTCCTTCACCGGGCGGGGCACCCGGATCGACCAGCCGTGGTCGCGGAAGTACCGGCGTAGCTCGCCGGTGATCGTCGGTATCGCGAAGGACAGGAAATCGCTACCGCGGTCGGGGTCGAAGCGGTCCACAGCATTGATCAGTCCGAGGGTGGCGACTTGGGTCAGGTCCTCTAGCGGTTCGCCACGGCCGGTGAACCGGCGGGCGGTGTGGTGGGCCACCGGGAGGTAGCCGCTGATCAGCTGCTCTCGCAGCTGCTGCCGGTCAGGGTGGTCGACAGGACGCTCGGCGTAGCTGCGCTGCAGCGGTATCAGATGCTCGTATTTGTCGTGTTTGGTCCCAGCTGAGGGCACCGACGGGGTCATGACTGCTCCGCCGTCACGTTTGTGGCCTGGGTGATGCGACACCCGGCCGCGATGGGCATCGTCGGCCACCAGCACCGGGCGCTGGTGTGACGTGCGCCTGGGTACAGCGCGCCACGCAGCCGATCACGCCCGTGTCATGACGGTGCCGAACCCGGGAGGCGTGCGGGTCGTGGTAGTCCATGGGTTAACGCTCCGAACGAACGTGCATCGAGGTGTGCTGGAATCTGGCTACCGGTCCGCGGTGCAGTTATGCCCGTCCAGCGTGGCAAGCACGGTGGTATCTGGCTTGACCATCACGGGTCCAAATCGCCCGCGGGTCTTCACCTGCGGGCATCAGGCGCACACCGACTGGAGGACCTCGGGACAGGCCACGGGCCAGCAACGAACCGTGGCGAACGTGCTCTGGCAGGGCTATTCGGACCGATGTTCGCCTTACGGTCCAACCAGGCGTTGATGCTTGCCCTGGCGCGGGAGGATCCCGAGCCGATCCGGCAGGTCCTCGAGGACTTGCCCGACCTTCCGAGCCAGGGCCAGTGGACAACCTTCCTGCGAAATTACGGCCGCTACGGTGACGAAATCGGTATGGGCGACGACCTGTCCCTGCCTGAGCGCGAGTTTGTTCGAACGCCGATGCAGTGGACGGACACCCCCCAACGCGGGATTCTTCCGTGCCCAGCCAAGCCAGCTTGTCGCCCCGGTGATTAGCGACGGTCCGTACAGCTACAAGGAAGTGAACGTGCTCGCCCAGCGTCGTGATGCGGTGAGCCTTCTGACGTGGTTTGAGCGAAT
>JAODNG010000103.1 GCA_025465385.1 Pseudonocardiales bacterium | reverse complement strand
GGCCATGCGTGATGTTCATATTTACCGCGAGTGGCCATGTTGTGCGGCAGTCCGCGCACGGCGGAGGACGCCAGGAGGGCCACGGCGGCAACGGCGTAAAGGATGCCTGCGGCCAGCGCCACGCGGAACCCGCCGAGCGTGTGAGCAAGCGGACCAACGCACAATTGGCCGATTGGGAGGGAGATGTAGGAAAGCAGGTTGTCGTAGGACGAGACTCGGGAGAGCGTGAAACGGAGCCGAGAATGCCGCAGCCGTGATCTTGGCCCCCACGCAGGGCTGCCTTACCTTGTCCTCCACCATGGTGGGGGACAGCAGCTACGCTTCGGGTTCGATCTCGGCGACCCGGATTTTGGGTCGCTTGTCGTCGTCGAGCACAAACTTGCAGAAGACGATGTCGATCTCCGTGCACTTACGGCGAGGGATCTTCTTGATGTAGCGCACGATCGGGCCATACCAGGTCCAGTCCATGCGGTCGGCGCCCCGCATCAGTTCCCAGCGGGGCGTCGGAAACTGGTCGTGGGCGGTAGCCATGATCTGGCCGCACATACCGTCGACCCACCGAGACGCGGGGGTCGGAGAGTTGGCCGCCCAGCTTGAGACAAGCGTGCGCATCGGTATGCCGGGCATCGAAACGTTCCGCGGAAAGCCACGTGCACTGAAGATGCGGCCTATCTGCCCGTCACCGCCGGTCACCAAGGCGCCCTCGACGATTACCTGCCTGGCCACGCCGAGGCGCTGCTCTGCCGAGCCCTCTGCCTTGCGAATGCGTTCCATTTGTTCATCGGTGAGCTCGATCGTCAGCTGTGGGTAGGCGGGCCACTCCTCGCCCGCGTCATCGGGAGCTGGGAGCACATCCTGAAGGACTCGGTACAGCTCGTTAGCCGCCTCCTGCACCGGCTCTGTGCCGGCGCTAAAGTCGGTGACCGCCCCTCCAAGCTTCGGGAAGTAATCCGTCTCCGTCAGCAGGTCGTTGACGAACTTCTCAATGTCCTGCTCATTTCTTACCCCGACCCGAACCTGGTCGGAAAAGACCATCGGGAACTGGTCGGCGCACTGGAAGACGACCGTCTTGGTACTCGAGGGCTCAGGTAGTTGGGCCACCCCGCACTCCCACATGCAGTAAGACCAGTCCTGGTCTCGCGTGCTGTATATGAGGACGACGACGCTGGCGTGCCAGAGGGCGCGCCGTAGCTCCGCTGTCAGATTCTCCCCCTGTTTTGGGCCCTTGGCTCCGGGCGACGAGGACTGGAAGACCCTGACCCTGCCGCCCGTACGGGCCTCGATGAATCGTCGGAGCACGTCAGCGATTGCGCGGTCGTCGTGTCGGTGGCTAATAAACAGCACGGGCTTGTCGTCCGCTCGCAGAGAGATGACATTCGCTGGCTGGCTTCCCGGGTCACTCATCCCAGCTCCTTCGGACCTCTTCAGACCGTTACGGACCTGTGCATCCGCCTGTGGTCACCCTAAGAAGAGCAGGCTCGGTCGACTCCTGATACGGAATCCCTGATGATCATCGCGGCACCATGCCGGGACCGAAATGCGCAGTTGGGTGGTAGCGCCTGCGATCAGCCTCGCCGGCTGTCGCAGGGCAGGTGTGTTCGGGCGGGCAACCCACGGGTGCGTGGGTACTGGTCATGAGGTGGTTTGCCGGAGGGGGGTGTGGCGTGGAGATCAACGGGACTGTTCACGGTGGTTTTGAGGCGGTCGTGAACGCGTTCGCGACTAATTTCCAGGAGCCGGGGAGGTGGGTGCGGCGGTGTGCGTCTACCGAGATGCGTGGCCGGTGGTGGATCTGTGGGCGGGCTGGCGGACAGGGAGACGGGGCGGCCGTGGGAGGCGCCTACCACGTGATCCGTGCGGTCGCCACCGGCGACGGCTCGATCGGCCAGTTGCTGGGTTACCACTACTTGTGGAACTGGGCGGCCCGGCCGGTGGGCACCCCGAGCAGATCGCGTTCGTCGAGGCGCAGGCGGCACGCAACCGCTGGTTCTTCGGTGGGGCGGGTCAACCCGTGCGACGCGGACGTGCTGATTCGAGATGAGGGCGAGCACCTGGTGTTCAACGGTCGGAAGTCCTTCTCCACCGGCAGCAAGGTCTCCGACGTCACCGTGCTGGAGGGCGTGCTGGAGGGCACGAACACCCATGTGTTTGCCATCGTGCCCAGCAATCAACCGGGACTGACCTTTCACGACGACTGGGACAACATCGGCCAGCGCCTGACCGAAAGCGGCAGCGTGACAATCACCGAGGTGCAGGTCCCATGGAGTGATGCTGCCCACTACACCCGCACCCGGACCCGACCGTGGCTACACGGCGGCCACAACAAGGCAGTGGACGAGCCCTACATCCTGGACACCTACAGCGACCTCGCCGCCAAGCTGTGGGCGGTTGAGGCGCTCGCTGACCAGGTTGCCGACGAGGCGCTGGCTATCCACCGTGACCCGGGCGCCGTCACCGAACGGGCACGCGGGGACCACGAGGTCCGGGTGGCCGCGGTCAAGGCCCGTGCCACCGACGTGGCGCTGGAGATCACCGGCCGAATCTTCGAAGTGACCGGTGCCCGCTCGACCACGGCGGCGCTGGGCCTGGACCGGCACTGGCGCAACGTCCGCACACACACGCTGCACGACCCGGTTGCCTACAAGCGGCTGGAGATCGGGGCCTTCCTACTGCGCGATGAGATTCCCGAACCGACCTGGTACTCCTGACCGCTCTCGGTGGCCGGTAGTGGCCTGGCCCATCGGCCACCGAACATTCGCGGCAGCGTTAGGAAGCTGCATTTGGTACCTGAGTCTTGAAAGATCCTGCCACTGTGTAACGGCGGCATCGGATCGATAAATCGGTCAGGGCCCGCGCTTGCTGCTCAGCGAAGTGTGCTCCCGGTGGGGTGCGTCACAGAACGGTTGGTGTGTGTCGATGTCGGTCGGGTCGCCGTTTC
>JAODNG010000178.1 GCA_025465385.1 Pseudonocardiales bacterium | reverse complement strand
CGGCTGATCGAGACCAACGTCGAGTTCTGGGCGGCGGTGAACCTCGACTTCGCGCAGGTGCCGCCGCACATGATGCCGGGAATGTTCACCTGTGCACGGACCGCGGGTTGGTGCGCGCACATCATGGAACAGAAGCGCACCGGCCGGCTGGTCCGTCCGGTGGCGCAGTATGTCGGCCCGGCGCCACGACATCGCCAGGACGTGGCGGGCTGGGACGAGATCGGCCGGCCCTGACCCCGGGTCACCGCCGGAGTGCATACCGGGCGAACAGCTGGCCCTGCGCCTCCAGCAGCCACACCAGGTCCAGTCCGATCGGCTCAGCCAGCGGCGCCCGGTCGACGATGGACAGCGACCCAGCACTGCCCGCAAGGGCGGGCGCGATGGACAGGAACAGCTCGTCAACCAGTCCGGCAGGCAACAGCGAAGCATTGAGCTGCGGGCCGCCCTCGCACAACACCGAGCGCACGTTGTGCTCGGTGCGCAGCCGGATGAGCATCTCCGGCAGGTTGATCTCCTCGCCGGGCGCTGGGCGCAGGTAGCTGACGTCAGCCGCGCACCCCGCTAGCTCGGCGGCGCTCGCGGTGACCACGATCACGCGGGAATGCGGGTCTGCCAGCAGCGGCAGGTCCGCGGTCAAGGTGAGCCGGCCGCTCACGACGATGGCCAAGGGGTCTGGTGCCAGCCCGCGGGCTACCCGGCGCGCCCGGCGCTGCGGATCGCGGACCAGCCGCCCGTACCGCTCGGTGCATACCGTCCCGGCACCGACCATCACCGCATCGACGTGCGTTCGCAACTCATGGAACACCTGCCGGTCGGCCGGGTTGCTGATCGGGGCGGTGCGGTGGTCTACCGCGGCCGCTCCATCAGCGGTGGCCACCATGTTGAGCACCAGATAGGGACGCTGCTCGGCGGCCATCTTGGCCAGCGCGAGCCCCTCCAACGCCTCAATGGCGGTGACGGTTCCGGGCTGGGGCAGCAACCGCCGCAACACCAGCTCGGTCACGCCGGATGTCCCGGTTCGATACCTTTCGCCTGGTCGAACGTGAAATACGACTCGCGGGCTTGCTGGGCCGCGATCGGGTCGAGCAGGAAGCCGACGTGGTCGCCGAAATCAAGCTGTTCCAGCACTCGCCCCACGAACCAGTTCCCGCACTCCTGCAGGATCGGCACCTCGCCCGGGCCGGGTAGCCAGGCGCAGCAGGCGAACTTGTCCACCTCCTCGCTGCAGTAGCTGCCGAACAGCCGGGCCAACTCCTGCGCGTGCTGAGGCACGGCGTGCACAGCGATCAGGTCGGCGCCCGCCGCCACCCGGTAGGTGTGGTTGTTGCGGGACAGGCAGATCAGGAAGCGTGGCGGTGCAATGCTGGTCTGGCAACCGAACCCGACTAGGCAACCAGCCCGCTGCGCGCCGGCCCGGACCGTGACGATGAACATCGAGTAGTCGAGCTTCCTCGCCAGCTCATCGAAAGCACCGTGAACGTCCACGACAGATCAACCTACCGGCGCCCGGTGCGCACTCGCACCGTCACGCTCCCGGCCTCCCGCACGACGCCGTGTGCAGCTCGCCGACGCGCAGCGCTGTTCGGGGCAGTCGGTACGGTGAACGGGTGCAGCACATAGCGGCGGGTAAGGTGCGAGACCTGTATTCATTCGACGGCGATGTCTTGCTTGTCGCTTCGGACCGGATCTCGATATACGATGTGGTGCTTCCGACGGCCATTCCGGACAAGGGTGCGCTGCTGACGCAATTATCGGTATGGTGGTTTCAGCACCTCAAAGATGTGACGGCCAATCACCTGATCTCCGGCACTGATGTGCCGTCGCAGTTCGGGGCGCGGGCGATGCGTTGCCTCCCGTTGCGGATGATTCCGGTGGAGTGCATCGCCCGCGGCTACCTCGCTGGCCTGGGGCTGCGCGAGTACGAGAAGACCGGCACCGTGTCGGGTGTGGCGCTGCCTGCCGGGCTGCTCGCTGGTAGTCGACTACCCGAGCCGATCTTCACGCCGACCACCAAGTCGGCAACCGGTCACGATGAGTTCATCACATTCGACGACGTAGTTCGCAACATCGGAGAAACTACTGCGCAACGCCTCCGTAGCCGAACCCTGGAGCTTTACACAACAGCTGCGGAGCACGCGGCGAACAATGGCATCATCATCGCGGACACGAAGTTCGAGTTCGGCTGGGACGCCACCGGGCGATTAACGCTCGGAGACGAAGCAATCACGTCGGATTCATCACGGTTCTGGCTCGCCGAGAGTTGGCGACCAGGTCAGCCGCCACACGCGCTGGACAAGCAGTTCGTTCGGGACTGGGCGGTCGGCACTGGATGGGACCGCGAGCCTCCCGGACCTGCCATTGCGTCCCCGATCGTGGCTGAAACGCGGCGGCGCTACATCGAAGCCTATGAGCGCATCACCGGGGCCGCCTGGCCGTCGTCGTAATCTGACGGCATGACGACAGACACCGCGCAACTGACCATCCCCGCCGGACTGAAGCCCGCCGACGGGCGCTTCGGTTGCGGGCCGTCGAAGGTGCGTCCTGAGCAGCTGGCCGCGCTGGCCACCACCGGGGCCTCGCTGATGGGCACCTCGCACCGGCAGAAACCAGTGAAGTCCCTGGTCGGACGGATTCGCGCCGGATTGAGCGACCTGTTCTCGCTACCCGAGGGATACCAGGTGGTACTCGGCAACGGCGGCACCACCGCGTTCTGGGATGCCGCCGCCCTCGGCCTGGTCCGGAACCGCTCGCTGCACCTGACCTACGGCGAGTTCTCCGCGAAATTCGGCGCCGTCACAGCGCGCGCCCCGTTCCTGGCCGATCCGGTGCTGGTCTCCGCCCCGCCGGGCGACGCCCCGGCGCCGGTCGCGGATCCGTCCTGTGACCTGATCGGTTGGGCGCACAACGAGACTTCGACCGGAGTGATGGTTCCGGTGTGCCGGCCGGCCGGTTCGCAGGACGCGCTGGTGGCGATCGACGCGACCAGCGGTGCCGGCGGCCTGCCGGTCCAGGCGGCCGACGTCGACGTCTACTACTTCGCACCGCAGAAGTGTTTCGCCTCTGACGGCGGCCTGTGGCTCGCGCTGCTGAGTCCGGCCGCGCTGGACCGGGTCGCCGAGATCGGCTCGTCCGACCGGTGGGTGCCTGAGTTCCTCTCGCTGCCCACCGCCCTGGACAACAGCCTCAAAGACCAGACCTACAACACCCCTGCGGTTGCCACGCTGCTGCTGCTGGTCGACCAGATCGACTGGATGTTGGCGCGCGGCGGGCTGGACTGGTGTGTCGCACGCACCACCGACTCCTCGTCGCAGCTGTACTCCTGGGCCGAGTCCTCCCAGTACGCGACGCCGTTCGTCGTCGACCCAGCCAAGCGCTCGCTGGTAGTCGGCACGGTGGATTTCGCCGAGAGCGTCGACGCCGCTGCGGTCGCCGCCGTGTTGCGGGCCAACGGCATCGTCGACACCGAGCCGTACCGTAAGCTCGGCCGCAACCAGCTGCGGATCGGAATGTTCCCGGCCGTCGATCCAGACGACGTCGCCGCGCTCACCGGTTGTATCGACTGGGTGGTCGAGCGGCTGAGTGGCTGAGCCCGCTGTGAGACTCGGCGAACCGCGGCGCGCCTCCCCCGGCATCGCCGCTGACCGTCCTACGGTGGTGAGTACTTGATGTGGAGGTCCTCGGATGCGTGCGCTGCGAATAGCCGGCCTGGGGACCGACGGCTGCACGATCATCCTGGAGACGATGCCGCTGCGGCCCGGCGACCGGCGCGACCAGTTCACCTTGGTGGTGGACGACACGCTGCACGCGGCGATACGGGGCGATCTTCCGCGGCTGGATCCGACCGAAATCGATCCGGCGAGCGAGATGCGACCACGTGAGATTCAGGCTCGGGTCAGGGCTGGAGCGTCGGTCGAGCAGCTGGCCACCGCGGCTGGTGTGTCCAGCGAGCGGATCGAGCGGTTTGCCTACCCTGTGCTGTTGGAACGATCCCGCATGGCGCAGCTGGCTCAGCAGGCGCACCCGGTGCGCGCCGACGGCCCTGATGTGCGCACCCTGGAGCAGGTCGTTACCGATACCTTCCGCCGCCGTGGTCACGATCTCAGCGCGGTGACCTGGGATTCTTGGCGTGGCGAGGACGGCAAGTGGGCCGTGCAGCTGCGCTGGCGGGCTGGCCGGTCGGAGAACCGGGCGCAGTGGACGTTACATCCAGGTGCGCACGGCGGCACCGTCACCGCGGTTGACGATCACGCCACCGACCTGATCGACCCGCAACCGGCCGCGCAACTGCGCACGGTCGCCCCGGCGACCGACGAGGCGCCCGCAGCGCTGGCAGTCCCCGACGACGCCTCCACCCCAGCCAAACGCCCCCGCAAAAACCGCGCAGCCATCCCCTCCTGGGAAGACGTGCTGCTCGGCGTCCGCTCCCCCTGACCAGACCGCGTTCTGGATGCAGAACGCGGTAAACAGGGGCTGCTAGACCGCGTTCTGCATCCAGAACGCAGTGATCCGGTGGTGGACAAAATGGGGTGCCCCAGAGGGGGATGCACATTAGCGTTCGGGGGCTATGAGCCCCCCACCACAATCCTCTCTGGCTGTGCTGCGCCGGTTGGCGCCCTACGCACGGCCGGTACGCGGGCGGTTGCTGGGCTCGGGCGCTGCGGCGCTGGGAGCGATGCTGGCCGGGTTGTGCATCCCGCTGATGATCCAGCGGATCGTCGATGGCCCGCTCGCTCACCGGGACCGATCCTCGCTTCTGGTGCTGTCACTCGCGGTACTCGCGCTCGGGGTAGTCGAGGCCGGCCTTCTCTATCTACGTCGGGCGATGGGAGCGCGCCCGACCACGGAGATCGAGAAAAGGATGCGGGCCGATCTCTACCACCATCTGCAGCAGCTTCCAGTGGCGTTCCACGACCGCTGGCAGTCCGGGCAGTTGCTGTCCCGCGCCATCAGTGACCTGAGCACGATCCGCCGGTTCGTCGCCTTTTCGGGGCTGTTCCTGGTGGTCAACGTGCTTACCGTGCTGATCGGGATGGCTGTTCTGCTGGTGATCGCACCGGCGCTCGGGGCGCTCGCCGTCATCATGGCGATCCCGCTGGTGGTGCTGTGCGGCCGCTACGAACAACGCTACCGGTTAGCCGCTCGGCGGGCGCAGGATCAGGTGGGAGACCTGGCGACCACCGTGGGGGAAGCCGCTTTGGGGATCCGAGTGCTCAAATCTTTCGGCCAGGGGCCCCGGGCCACTCAGGCCTTCTTGAAGCATGCCGGCGAGCTGCGCCGAACCGAGCTGACCAAGGTGGGTGTGCTCGCCACCCTCTGGGCGTTGATCATCGCACTGCCGGAGCTCACGCTGGCCGCGATGTTGGCACTCGGCGGATATCAGGTGGCGACCGGATCGCTGTCCCTGGGCACCGTCATCGGGGCGATCACAGTCCTCACCTACCTGCGCTGGCCGCTGGAGTCGTTGGGCTGGTTGCTGGCTGACGCCGGTAACGCCGCCGCGGCGACCGCCCGGTATTGGGAAGTCCGCGACACCGCTGTGACAGTGGCCGACCCGCCGCGACCCCAGGCCCCGGGGCAACCGGTGCGCGGCGGATTGCGGATCGAGGCGGTGCACTTCCGGTTTCCGGGGGCCACCGCCGACGTGCTGCAGGGAGTGGATCTCAACGTCCGACCGGGCGAGACTATGGCGCTGGTGGGCGCGACCGGCAGCGGCAAGACGACTCTGACTGCGCTGGTACCCCGGCTGGCCGACGTCACCAGCGGCCGCATCTTGATAGACGGCGTCGACGTGCGGGACCTGGCGCTGGCCGAGCTGCGCACGCTCGTGGCGACCGCGTTCGAGGACCCGGTGCTGTTCTCCGCGTCGGTCCGGGAGAACGTGGCGCTAGGCGCACCGCAGGCCTGCGACGACGACGTGCGCCGCGCGCTGCGGATCGCCCACGCCGAGACGTTCGTCGATGCGCTGCCCTGGGGCCTGGACACCCGGATCGGCGAGCAGGGCCTGACGCTGTCCGGCGGTCAACGGCAGCGGCTGGCGCTCGCCCGCGCGGTGATCGGCCATCCGGCGGTGCTCGTGCTCGACGATCCGCTGTCCGCGCTGGACGTCCACACTGAGGCCGAGGTCGAGGCGGCGCTGCGCCGGGTGCTGCACGGCGTGACCGCGCTGGTGGTGGCCCACCGGCCATCCACCGTGCAACTCGCCGACCGGGTGGCCCTGCTCGCCGATGGTCGGATCGCGGCCGTGGGTACCCACTCCGAGCTGCTCGCCGAGGTGCCCGAGTACCGCCGGCTGCTGTCCACTGTAGATGCCCGGGCGGTGACTCGATGACGCAGCAGTGGCAGGGCGTCGCCGCTGAGGACCTCGACATGATCGACACCGCCACCGGGTTGCGTCTAGCCACCCGGTCGCGCCGGCTGCTCGGCTCGCTGCTGCGCCCCCAACTTCGCCGGATCAGCGCCGCGGTGGGGCTGCTCCTCACCGACCAGGTCGCGCTGCTGGCCGGACCACTGCTGATCGCCGTGGCGATCGACCGCGGCATCCCGGCAGCACTCGGCGGTCGAGCCGGGCCGTTGATCTGGTGCATCGCTGGATACGCGGTAACCGGATTGGTCGACGCGCTGACCGTCAGCGCCTTTCTGCGATTGTCTGGGCGGATCGGGCAGGACGTTCTGCTTGATCTACGCGAGCGGGTATTCGCACACATCCAGCGGCTGTCGTTGGCGTTCCACGAGCGCTACACATCGGGCCGGGTGATCTCCCGGCTGACCAGCGACCTGGACTCCTTGCAGGAGATGCTGGACAAGGGGCTGGACGGGTTCTTCATCTCGCTGCTGTCCATCGTCGGCATCGGCGCGATGCTGCTGGTGCTAGACGTCCCCCTTGGGCTGGTGGCGCTGGCCGGCTTCGTCCCGCTCGGCCTGCTTACCCGCTGGTACCGGCGGCGCGCGCAGCACACCTACCGGGCCACCCGCACCTGGATCGCCCGGGTGATCGTGCAGTTCGTCGAGACCATGAACGGGGTCCGCGCAGTGCAGGCGTTTCGCCGCGAGCGGCGCAATGCCTCGATCATGGACGGGCTGAGCGGCGAGTTCGCCGACGCCGAAACCGAAGCGTTCCACCTGGTCGCCCGGTTCACCTCGATCGTGCGGCTGGTCGGTTCTGTGTGTGTCGTGGTGACGTTGCTGCTCGGTGGGTTGCGGGTACTCCAAGGCTCCCTCACGCTGGGTGTGCTGGCGGCATTCGTGCTGTATCTGCGCCGGTTCTACGACCCGCTCGACGAGCTGGCCATGTTCGCCAACTCCTACGCTTCCTCGGCGGCGGCGCTGGAGAAGATCTCCGGGCTGCTTGACGAGCGTCCTGCGGTCGGCGACCCGGCCGCGCCGGTAGCGCTGCCCGTTCCGGTACGCGGCGAGGTGATCTTCGACGGCGTGCGCTTCTCCTATGGTGGCCCGGAAATCCTTGCGCACCTGGACCTGGTGATACCCGCTGGTCAAACCGTCGCGCTGGTCGGCGCGACCGGGGCGGGCAAGTCGACGGTGGGAAAGCTCGTCGCAAGGCTGTACGACCCGGTTGCCGGCGCAGTCCGATTGGACGGGGTTGACCTGCGTTCGGTGGCTGACGCCAACCTGCGCCGGGCGGTGGTGATGGTGACCCAGGAGTCGTTCCTGTTCGCCGGCTCCGTGGCCGACAACATCGCACTGGGGGCGCCCTGCGCGTCCCGATCCGAGGTGGTGGCGGCTGCACGGGCGGTGGGGGCGGACGAGTTCATCACCGCCCTGCCCGACGGCTACGACACCGACGTGCGCAAACGCGGCGCGCGGCTATCCGCCGGGCAGCGTCAATTGGTGTCCTTCGCGCGAGCGTTGCTCGCCGATCCCGCGGTGCTGATACTCGACGAAGCCACCTCGTCGCTGGACATCCCCTCCGAGCAGGCCGTGCAGGCCGCGCTGGCAACCGTGCTCGCCGGCCGCACTGCACTGATCATCGCCCACCGGTTGTCCACCGTGTTGATCGCAGACCGCGTACTGGTACTCGCCAACGGCGAGGTGATCGAAGACGGTCCCCCAACCGACTTGATCACGACCGCGGGCCCGTTCGCCACCCTGCACTCCGCCTGGCACACCTCGCTCACGTGACCTTTCCCGCGTTGGTGGACTCAGGCCAGTTGGGAGAGGAGGAGGATTAGCCAGGTCAACACGATGCCTGCGGTGGTGCCGTAGGCGACCCAGCGCCAGATCGGGGTCGCCCGGCCCAGCCAGATCGAGGGCGCCAGCCCGACCGCCACCAGATATTCGCCAGGACTACGAGCCAGACACCGTTGGACGCCAGATCCTGGGACAGACTGAGCAACGCGACGCCGACGACCGTCGCTGCCACCGCGCTGACGATAAGGCCGGTCGCCCATGGCGTGGGCTCGCCTGGCTGCTTACCTGCCGCATCACCGGTCACGTCGATCACGCTAAACGTGGCGCGCGCTGGCGAAGGCGATCGCGGCGGCGGTGGCGATATTGAGCGAGTCCACTCCAGGCGCCATCGGGATGCGCACTACCAGATCCGCCGCGGCGAGGGCTTCGGCCGACAACCCGGGCCCCTCGGCGCCCAGTAACCAGGCCACCCGGTCGGCGCCCAACCCCGCCTGCGCAAGCGGCAGCGCGTCCAGCGCCGGAGACAACGCCGCGACCTGAAAACCGGCCGTCCGAAGGACCGCGAGGCCTGCGATCCAGGGCCGGAGCGGGGCGAACGGCACCCGAAGCACATGCCCCATCGACACCCGCACGCTGCGTCGATACAACGGATCAGCGCACCCTGGGCCGAGTAGCACGGCGTCCACCCCCAGCGCCGCCGCGTTGCGAAACAAGGCACCCAGGTTCTCGTGGTCGTTGACGCCCTCGAGCACGGCCAGGTGGTGTGACCGGGCGATCAGCTCGGGCGCGGACGGCACCGGCGCCCGGTCAGCGGTCGCGAGCACCCCACGGTTGAGGTGGAAGCCAACCACCTGCGCCATGAGTTCGGCCGACCCGGCGTAGCACGGTGCCGCGATGTCCGCGGCGAGCTCGAAGATCTTCGCCGGTACGCCGAACAGGGCCCGTGGTCGGTACGGCGAGTTCAGGAGTCGGCGGACCACGGTGACGCCCTCGGCAATCACCAGACCGCGACCGCCGGGACGGTCCGGGCGACGGTCGGCCACGGTGAGATCACGGAAGTCGGCTAGCCGTGGGTCGTCCACATCGCGCACCTCGACGATCTCACCCACACTGTCAGTCTCGCAAAGGTCACAAGCAGATCGGTGGCTGGTCACGGTTCACTGCGCTGTACCACGGTGAGCGCGCGCCAGCTACTGGGAGGTGGGATGGGAGAGGGTGCGATCGATGCGGTCTACACCACACACGACCTGGCGCGTTACCGGGAAAAGACGCAGCGTTGCCTGGACGCGCTGGGCCAGATGCTCGCCCGGGACTATTTCTCCCCGGGTCCCGAGCAGATGGGACTCGAGCTCGAGCTGAACCTCATCGACGACAACGTCGATCCCGCGATGGCCAACCAGACGGTGCTGGAGCGCATCAACGATCCGGCCTTCCAAACGGAGCTCGGCCAGCACAACATCGAGATCAACGTCGCGCCCCGGCCGCTGGCCGCTGATGAGGCGTTGGAGCTGGAACGCGAGCTGAGAGACGGCCTCAACACCGCCAACGACGCGGCCCACGCCGCCGGTGTGGGACTGGTCATGATCGGCATCTTGCCGACGCTTCGACCAGAGCACTTCGATCAGCGATGGA
This sequence comes from Pseudonocardiales bacterium, assembly GCA_025465385.1. Lineage (GTDB taxonomy): Bacteria > Actinomycetota > Actinomycetes > Mycobacteriales > Pseudonocardiaceae. Next base: position 784 of record JAODNG010000178.1, on the reverse strand, counting down.
TGTCCCCCAAGTCGCGCTATGCCTTGCTCAACGAGCAGATCCTGGCGGCCCGGCGTGAGGACTTCGAGTTCGACATGGAGGGAGTGCCGCTCGACGGTGGGCAGGCCGAACGGTTGCGCTGGGCCACCAACTCGATCCTGCCGGAGTCCGGGTGCACGTCGGTGCAGCTGCACCTGCAGATCGCCCCGGGCGACTTCGCCGCGCACTGGAACGCCGCGCAAGCGCTGGCCGGAGTTCAGGTGGCGGTGGCGGCGAACTCACCGTTCCTGCTCGGTCAGGCCCTGTGGCACGAGACGCGGATCCCCTTGTTCGAGCAAGCCACCGACATCCGCTTGCCCGAGCTGCGTAACCAAGGAGTGCGCCCGAGGGTGTGGTTCGGGGAGCGTTGGATCACCTCGATCTTCGACCTGTTCGAAGAGAACGTGCGCTACTTTTCCCCGTTGCTTCCCGAGACCCAGGACGAGGATCCGCTGGCGATCCTCGCCGCGGGCGGTGCACCATCGCTGTCGGAACTGCGCCTGCACAACAGCACCATCTGGCGGTGGAACCGGCCGGTCTATGACGTCGCCGACGGCGTGCCGCACCTGCGCATCGAAAACCGGGTGCTGCCCGCCGGGCCGACTGTCATCGACGTGCTAGCCAACGCCGCGTTCTTCTTCGGCGCGATGCGCGGGCTCGCCGAGCTCGACCGTCCGGTATGGAGCCAGCTGTCCTTCCACGCTGCGCAGGAAAACCTGTACGCAGGGGCACGGCTGGGGATGGATTCTCACCTTTACTGGCCCGG
>JAODNG010000059.1 GCA_025465385.1 Pseudonocardiales bacterium | reverse complement strand
ATCCCAACCGCCGGAGGTGATGGTGCACCGGTCTAGGGCATTCGCGTATATCTCAGTGGCCAGCGTTCCACCCCGAACCAGCCGAGCCGATACCGCGCTCGATCTTGCCGTTGCCGAGCCGAGCGCTCGCGAGGCGATGCGTCGGCTGGTGGGTGTCACCACCACGTGTGATATTTCCCTTGTCGAGCTCGAACGGCAGTTGGCTGAACGGCCGCCGTACCGCTACCGCCGAGCGCTCGCGTCGGCACTGGATCGGATGGCTGGCGGTGTGGCGTCGGTGCTCGAGGATCTGTACGCGCTCGATGTTGAGGAGGCACACGCGCTTCCCGTCGCGGTGCGGCAGGTGCCTTTCGTGGTGGACGGCTACACCCTGTGGGAAGACGCGGTGTACGACCACGTCGGCGTGCCGCTGACCGTGCGGCTGGACGGGCGGGCTTACCATTCGCACCCCATGGTGGCCTTTCGTGACCGCCGGCGCGATAACGCAGCCGAATTAGCCGGGCGGTCACGGCTGGTGTTCGGCTGGCGGGACATCAAGCACGATGCCTGCGGTGCCGCACGGGAGGTGCTGACCGTGCTGAAGCGGCATGGTTGGCAAGGCACTTCGCGCCGGTGCGCGAAGTGCTCGTGAGTGGCGTTGAGTGCTATAACACTGTTTGGCACTCACGAGCTTCTCAGTCCTGCCCGCCGCCGGGACCGACCAGGTCAGGTAGGACGAACACGCGCTCGTCGCTGGAGATCGGTTTGCCACCTGTTTTGTTGACAGTGCCCAGCCAGATCTTCCGCCCGTCCGGGCTCAACGCGGCCGCGGAGATCCGGCCGTAGCGCTCCAGCGGAATCTGCAAGGATGGCCCGACGAACGTGCCGGCCGGCCCGATCCCGAGCACGAACATCGGCGCCCCGCTGGCGAACGCGACTTGGATGCGGCCCAGCATGACTGCGCACCCTGCGGCCCCGATGCCTCCAGGCCACGTCCAGGCGGCCCGACCTAGCGGGCGTCCCGGCAGTACCCGATCTAACAGATCGTGGTCGGGCTCGTGGTCGGTGATCCATAGCTCGTTCGTCAGTGGGTCGACGCACAGGCCGCCTGGTGCGTGTAACCCGCTCACCAGCATCTTGGAACCGCCAGGATTACCCGGTGCCGGGTGGCCGAAGGTGTCGATGCGCAACACCTTGCCGGCGAGCGACTGCGGATCCTCGGCTGCAGCGGGGTTGCCGGCGTTGCCGGTGGCGACTAGGAGCATTCCGTGCGAGTCGACCGCGAGCGCGCCGGCATTTCCGGTCCGCCCCCGGGGGATGCCCGCCAGTACCGGTTTGGGGATGTCGCCGGGGGCGATCCGGACCACCCGGTTGTCGATGGGAGTGGTGATATAGGCATAGATCAGCTCATCTTCGGAATAGCTGGGGGACAGCGCGAGCCCGGTCAGGCCGCCATCCCCCGCCGGGTCGACCGCCAGCGCGGCTACCTCCTGGTTGGGTCGTTGGCGCTGAACCTGCAGGATTCGGCCGGTGGTGCGTTCAGCGGCCAGGCCCACCGGCGCGGAGCCAGGCAGTACGACGAGCGCGGAGATTGGTTCCAAGCACGTCGCGATCACCTGCGGGTCCGGATCCGTGCAGCCTTGAGGCGGACCCGGCGGTGGACGGCTGTCTGGGCTCGGGCCAGATGGGCCAGGGGTCTGCGGAATCTGGAGCCTCGGTCCAGCTTCTGATCCGATCTCCAATTTCGGACGGAACGGTCCGGAAGCCCGGTCCGGAAAGCTCGGTGTCACCGAGCACCCGGCCAGCAGCGCCGCGCCCGCGAGCACGACCGAAATCCGGCGGCGGCCTCCGCGCGAGCGACGGTCGTTCACCATCCCGGCTCGGCTCGGCGCAGGGAGTCGCACGGTCGGCCAGCGTAGGTGCACACCCGTGTGCCGCGAGTGAGTGGCCACCAAAGGGCTGCTACTGCTCGGACGTCGGTTGCTCGCCAACTTCGGCGAGCGACTCAGGCAGCCGCCCGTGGCTCAGCGTTACCAGTACGGGAAGGTCGCGCGCCCGGACCGTGGGCAGTGGCACATCCTCTCCGGCGCGCAACACAGCTGACACCCGGGACCGATCATCTATCCGCAGGCCCGCGAGGTCCGACCAGGCGATTCGCCTGGAGCCCCATACTCGGTACGCCACCATGGTTTCTGGGCCGACCACTGTCCGGGTGCGCACCACCCAGACCGCAAGCGCCAGCGGTCCGAGGTACAACACTTGCAGGCCCGGTACGCCCAAGGCGACCGGAGTCATGCACACGATCAACCCGAATACCGCGATCAGGGAGGTCAGTGGCAGCCGGAAAGTCACCGTGGCGGGCTCGGTCACGAACGCCATACTGTCAGGCAATCATAGGCGTACAGTAGGCGCATGCCACGGGTTCAGATCTATCTGCCAGACGATCTCCACCAGGCGGTCAAGGAGCTGGAGCTGCCCATCTCGGAGCTGAGCCAGCACGCCGTGCGCGTCGAGCTTCGCCGGCGGCAGTTGGCCGCCGCCGCGGACCGGTATCTGGCTGAGCTCGCCGTCGAACTCGGTGGGCCGCCTACGGCTGATGAGCTGGCGGCGGCGGATGCCTGGATCGATGCCGCCACCGTTCCTCCTGCGCGACGGCCCCGATGAAAAGAACCAAATGAAGACGGCCCCGCTGAAGGGGAGACGACACAGGTGAACCTGGTCCTCGACTCGGGCGCCCTCACCGCGCTGGGCCGTCGGGACCGGCAGACCGCCGCGCGGATCGTCGCGCTGCGCCAGCGCGGTTTGTGGCCACCGATCGTGTCCACAGCCGTGCTCGTCGACTCGTTGACCGGCAACCGGGTGCGCGATGCGTTGGCGAACCGCACCGTCGGACTGTCCCTGGTTCAGGCGCTGGATGAACCGCTGGCCTGCCGGGCGGCGCAGCTTCGTGGCCGGGCGCGTGCGGGTTCCGCCGTTGATGCCATCGTGGTGGCCACCGCGGAGCTGCTCGAAGCGCTGGTGATCACGGTCAATCCGGTTGACCTAGCTCGACTATCCCGACACGCCAACGGCGTCTCCCTGCTGCCGACCTGAGCTGTGTTCTGAGCTCGACCCGGGGGTCATCAGCCTCGCCGGACTCCCAGCATCCGGGAGGGCCTCTCATGAGGTTGACGGTGCCTGGGCGAGCCCGTTAACGTCGGCGACGTGCTGACTTTCACCGTCCTTGTACGTCAGAGGCGCGTCGTCTGAAGAATCCCAGACGTCGACGCGCCAACCCTCGCTTCAGCCCGACCCGGGCGGCGAGGGTTTTTTGATGCGTTGGATGACGTGATGACAAGGCCGAGCGAACGATGAACTGAGGCAGGACCATGACGACTGTGACGCCCAAAGGCATGCCCATCCCCACGCAACTGCCCAAACCGGCCCCACCGATAGGCGCACCCGTACGGATCACGGGGGCGCAGGCCCTGGTGCGTTCTCTCGAAGCCCTCGGGTGCGAGGTGGTGTTCGGTATCCCTGGCGGCACGATCCTGCCGGCGTACGACCCGCTGCTGGACTCCACGAAGGTCCGTCACGTGCTGGTCCGTCACGAGCAGGGAGCGGGGCACGCCGCTACCGGGTACGCGCAGGCCACTGGGCGGGTCGGGGTGTGCATGGCGACATCGGGTCCGGGCGCGACGAACCTGGTTACGCCGCTGGCCGACGCCCATATGGACTCAGTGCCGGTGGTGGCGATCACCGGCCAGCAGACCCGGGCGCTGATTGGTACGGACGCCTTCCAGGAGGCGGACATCACCGGCATCACGATGCCGGTCACCAAACACAACATGCTGGTGAAGGACCCCGCGGAGATCCCGAGGGCAATCGCGGAGGCCTTCCACCTGGCCTCCACCGGCCGGCCGGGCCCGGTGCTGGTGGACATTCCCAAGGACGTGCTGCAGGAGCTGACGTCCTTCGTGTGGCCACCGGAGCTGCAGCTTCCCGGGTACCGGCCGACCACCCGACCGCACGGCAAGCAGATCCGCGAGGCCGCCCGGCTGATCGCTACCGCCCGTCGTCCGGTGCTCTACGTCGGCGGCGGCGTGCTCAAGGCACGGGCCACCGCGGCGTTGCGGGAGTTGGCCGAGCTCACCGGAGCACCCGTGGTGACCACGCTGATGGCCCGCGGCGCCTTCCCGGACTCCCATCCGCAGCACGTGGGGATGCCCGGTATGCACGGCACGGTTGCCGCGGTCGCCGCGATGCAGCGCTCGGACCTGTTGATCACGCTAGGCGCCCGGTTTGATGACCGGGTCACCGGGCAGCTGTCCTCCTTCGCACCGGACGCTGCCATCGTGCATGCCGACATCGACCCCGCGGAGATCTCCAAGAACCGGCGGGCGGACGTGCCCATCGTCGGGGACTGCGCGGAGGTGATCAGTGAGCTGATCATCGCGGTGGCGGCCGAGTACCAGTCCGGTCGGCCGGATCTGGCGCCGTGGTGGCAGCAACTGCACAACTGGCAGCAGACATTCCCGTTGGGTTATGACCGACCGACCGACGGGATGCTTTCGCCGCAGTTCGTGATCGAGCGGATCGGCGCGCTGGTCGGCCCAGACGCGGTTTACACCGCGGGGGTGGGTCAGCATCAGATGTGGGCTGCCCAGTTCATCAGGTACGAGAAGCCGGGCAGCTGGATCAATTCCGGCGGTCTGGGCACGATGGGTTTCGCAGTGCCCGCGGCGATGGGCGCCAAGCTCGGCAGACCCGACGTCGCGGTCTGGGCCATTGACGGCGACGGCAGCTTCCAGATGACCAATCAGGAGCTGGCAACCTGCGCCATCGAGAACATCCCCATCAAAGTCGCCGTGATTAACAACGGCAGTCTCGGCATGGTCCGGCAATGGCAGAACCTGTTCTACTCCGAGCGCTATTCGCAGACCGACCTGGGGACCCACTCCCGTATCCCGGATTTCGTGAAGCTCGGCGAGGCATTGGGTTGCGTGGGACTGCGCTGCGAGGCCGAGGCGGACGTGGACAGAATCATCGCCCAGGCGATGGAGATCGACAACCAACCGGTCGTGATCGATTTCGTAGTCGGCAAGGACGCGCAGGTGTGGCCAATGGTTGCGGCCGGCACCGGAAACAGCCACATCATGTCGGCGCGAGACATTCGCCCGCTGTTCGACGAGGACGGGTCATGACCGAACACACCATGTCAGTGCTGGTGGAGAACAAGCCGGGCGTCCTGGCCCGGGTAGCCGGACTGTTCAGCCGTCGCGGCTTCAATATCCACTCGTTGGCGGTCGGACCGACCGAAAATCCCGATATATCCCGGATGACCATCGTGGTCGCCGTCGATGAGCTGCCCTTGGAGCAGGTCACCAAGCAACTCAACAAGCTGATCAACATAATCAAGATCGTCGAGCTCGACCCGGCGATGGCGGTGCAGCGGGAACTATTGCTGGTGAAAGTCCGGGCTGACACCACGGTGCGCTCCCAGGTGCTCGAGACGGTCACACTGTTTCGGGCCAAAGTGGTCGACGTCTCGCAGGAGGCGCTGACCATCGAAGCGACCGGCACCGCCGACAAGATCGAGGCGCTATTGCGGATGCTCGAGCCCTTCGGCATCCGCGAGATGGCCCAATCCGGCATGGTCGCCATGGGCCGCGGCCCCCGCGCCATCACGGCCGGCCCTCTCCGCTAAATCCCATTGCTGCCGCGTTCTGGATGCAGAACGCTGCCATTGGGCCCCAGATAGGCGCGTTCTGCATCCAGAACGCGACACAGCCAGATCAGGAGCGAGCGATGAGTGTTGAGGTTTTCTATGACGGCGATGCTGACCTGGCGATCATCGCGGGGCGCAAGGTCGCGGTGATCGGGTACGGCAGCCAGGGGCATGCGCATGCGTTGAGCTTGCGCGATTCCGGGGTCGACGTGCGGGTGGGTCTGCCCGACGAGTCGAAGTCGCGCCCGAAGGCGGCCGACGAGGGCTTGGCCGTGATGACGCCGGCGCAGGCGTCGGCCGAGGCCGACGTGATCATGATTCTCGCGCCGGACACCAAGCAGCGCGCCATCTATGCCGCTGACATCGCGCCGAACCTGAAGTCGGGTGACGCGCTGCTGTTCGGCCACGGCTTCAATATCCGGTACGACCTGATCCGCCCGCCGTCAGATGTGGACGTGGCGATGGTGGCACCCAAGGGCCCCGGACACCTGGTGCGCCGGCAGTTCGTCGATGGCAAGGGGGTGCCCTGCCTGATCGCGGTCGAACAGGACCCCACCGGTGGTGCGCAGGCGCTGGCGCTGTCGTATGCCAAGGCAATCGGCGGTACCCGTGCCGGCGTCATCAAGACCACCTTCACCGAGGAGACCGAGACCGATCTCTTCGGTGAGCAGACCGTGCTCTGTGGCGGGATCACCGCACTGGTTCAGGCCGGATTCGAGGTGCTCACCGAGGCTGGGTACGCCCCCGAGGTGGCTTACTTCGAATGCCTGCACGAGGTCAAGCTCATCGTCGATCTGATGTACGAGGGCGGGATTTCCCGGATGCGCTACTCGATCTCCGACACCGCCGAGTACGGGGACCTCACCCGCGGACCGCGAATCATCACCCCGGAGGTCAAGGACGAGATGCGCCGGATCCTCAGTGAGATCCAGGACGGTCGCTTCGCTCAGGAGTGGGTGACAGAGGACGACAACGGGCGGCCGAACTTCACGAAGCTGCGCGCTGAAGGTGAGCAACACCCCATCGAGCAGGTCGGTTCCCGGCTGCGCGGGCTGATGTCCTGGATCGACCGGCCGCTCACCGACACGGCCTAGACTTAGTGATCGTGACCCGACCAATTGTCTTGATCGCTGAAAAACTTGCCCCATCAGTGCTGGAGGTATTCGGAGACGAGTTCGACGTTCGCCATGTCGACGGCACCGACCGTGAGGCCCTTTTCGCGGCGCTAGCCGATGCCGAGGCGCTGCTGGTGCGCTCGGCCACCCGGGTGGACGCTGAGGCGCTTGGCCGCGCCCCACAGCTCAAGGTCGTCGCCAGGGCCGGTGTGGGGCTGGACAACGTTGATGTGCTGGCGGCCACCGAGCGCGGGGTGATGGTGGTTAACGCGCCCACGTCGAACATCGTCTCGGCCGCCGAGCACGCCATCGCGCTGCTGCTGGCGGTAGCCCGGCGTATCCCGGCGGCCGACGCCAGCCTGCGTAGTGGGCAATGGAAGCGCAGCTCGTTCAACGGGGTGGAGCTGTCCGGCAAGACCATCGGTGTGGTGGGCATGGGCAAGATCGGCCAGCTGGTCGCGCAGCGGCTGGCGGGCTTCGCAACCGAGCTGATCGCCTACGACCCCTATGTGTCCCCCGCGCGGGCCGCCCAGCTGGGCATCGAGCTGGTCGACCTCGATGAGCTGCTCTCGCGGGCTGACGCGATCTCGATCCACCTGCCCAAGACCACCGAGACGCTCGGATTGATCGGCGCCGACCAACTCGCCAAGACGAAACCAGGCGTGCTGATCGTCAACGCCGCGCGCGGTGGGCTGGTCGACGAGCAGGCGCTGGCCGACGCGGTACGCGCTGGTCAGGTCGGCGGCGCGGGAATCGACGTCTTCGCCACCGAGCCGTGCACGGCTAGCCCGTTGTTCGAGTTGCCGCAGGTGGTCGTCACCCCGCACTTGGGCGCCTCGACCGCCGAGGCGCAGGACCGGGCCGGTACCGACGTCGCCCGCAGTGTGCTGCGAGCGCTGCGCGGCGAGTTCGTTCCCGACGCGGTGAACGTGATCAGTGGTGGGGTGGTGGGCGAAGAGGTACGGCCATGGCTTCCGCTGACCCAGAAACTGGGCACCGTGCTGGCCGCACTAGCCGGCGGCTCGCCCGCGTCGGTGACCGTCGATGCACGCGGTGAGCTCGCCGCCGAGGAGGTCTCCGTGCTGCGGCTCGCCGCGTTGCGCGGGGTATTCGCCGGTGTCGTCGACGAGCAGGTCACCTTCGTCAACGCGCCGCGGCTGGCGCAGGAGCGCGGGGTGACCGTCGCCGTGGTCACCGCCCCGGAGAGTCCGAGCCACCGTAGCGTGGTGAGCGTGCGGGGAATCTTCGCCGATGGCACGGTGCACTCGGTCTCGGGAACGCTGTCTGGCCCCGCGCAGGTGCAGAAGCTGGTCGAGATCGATGGCCGACATTTCGACTTGCGCGCAGAGGGCCAGGCCATCTTCATGGAATACCCGGACCGCCCTGGCGTGATGGGCACCGTCGGCAGTCTGCTGGGCGACGTGGGTGTCAACATCGAGGCGGCCCAGATCAGCCAGACGACCGAGGGTACGGATGCGATCATGATGTTACGGGTGGATCAGGCGGTTACCGGTCAAGTCCTGGCCGCGATCGGATCATCGGTGGGCGC
>JAODNG010000042.1 GCA_025465385.1 Pseudonocardiales bacterium | reverse complement strand
AGAACGGGCGCCCGCCGGCCAGGCACTCGTAACCCACTACCCCCAACGAGTAGACGTCTCCGGGCGGACCGGCGTCCTCGACTGACGCCTGCTCCTGGGCGATGTAGTGCGCGGAGCCCAACACCATCCCGGTGCGCGTCACCGGAGCCGCGTCGACGGCTCTGGCGATGCCGAAGTCGGTGAGCTTCACTTTGCCGTCGGGGGTGATCAGGATATTCGCGGGCTTGATATCCCGATGCACCAGACCGCGCTCGTGCGCGGCCTGCAGCGCGTCGCCGGCTTGACCCAGGATGTCCAGCGTCCGGTTGGCGCTCAGCCGCGGATGCCGGATCAGGATGGTGTCCAGCGGATCCCCCGGGACCAGCTCCATGACCAGGTACGCGACTACCGGATCGCTCGCTGCTTCACCGTAATCGTGCACTGCGGCGATGCCGGGATGGTTCAGCGACGCGGTCATCCGAGCCTCGGTGTGGAACCGCTGCCGGAACTCTGCATCACCGGACAACTCCGGCCTGAGCACCTTGACGGCGACCTGGCGGTCCAGCCGGGTGTCCGCCGCCTGCCACACCTCTCCCATTCCGCCGATGGCGATGCGCCGCGCCAACTGGTAACGCCCCGCCAACACCTGCCCGCTGCTCAACATCAGCGGGCTCCTTGCAGGGCGGCACCAATGACGGCTCGGCCGATGGGGGCGGCTAGGGAGCCGCCGGTGGCTTCCAGGTTGCGGTCTCCACCGTTCTCCACGAGCACTGCGATCGCGACCTGAGGGTTGCCGGCGGGCGCGAAGGCCACATACCAACCGTGCGGAGGGGTGTTCTTGGGATCAGCGCCATGCTCTGCGGTGCCGGTCTTCGCGGCGATACTGACACCGTTGATCTTCCCGTCGTTGCGGTAGCTGTTCTCAGCGGCGACCATCAGGTCCCGGATCTGATCGGCGGTGACGCGAGACATCGCCACGCCGACCTGCTCCGGTCCGGTCCGGTCCAGCACGGACAGGTCTGGGGCCAGGATGTTGCGCACCAACTGCGGTTTCATCCGCACCCCGCCGTTGGCAATCGTCGCGGCGATCATGGCGTTCTGCAATGGGCTCAGCGCCACATCGCGCTGCCCGATGCCGGACTGTTCCAACGCCGCGACGTCGGGAATGGCACCCAGCGTCGACGGTGTCACCGGGGTCGGGATGGCGAGGTCCTGCTGACCGATACCCAGCAGTTGGGCCTGCTTGCGCAGGTCCGCTTCACCGACCGTGGCGGCGAGCTCTGCGAAGGCGGCGTTGCAGGACCGGACCAGTGCCGTCTTGAGCGTGACGGTGGCTCCCGGTCCGCACGGCTGGTCGGCGAAGTTGTGGAGCAAGGTCGTGGTGTTCTCCAGCTGCAACGCCGCGGCCGCCGTCAGCGGGCTCTGCGGGGTGGCCTTACCCGCCTCCAGCGCTGCGGCGGTGACCACCAGTTTGAAGGTCGACCCCGGCGGGTAGATCGCCGCGACCGCCCGGTTCGTCAGCGGGGCGCCACGTTGGGCTGAGGTGTCGGCGTTCCAGGCGGACTCCTGCTGCGCCCCGTCATGCGAGGACAGCTGATTCGGGTCGTAGGACGGGGTGGACGCCATCGCCAAGATTTCGCCGGTACTCGGCTTGATCGCCACCACCGCACCGGTGTAGCCCCGCCGGGTCAGCTGGTCGTAGGCCACCCGTTGAACGGCCGGGTTGATCGTGAGCTCGACGCTGCCGCCGCTGGGCTCGCGTCCCGTGACCAGGTCTGACAACCGCCGCACGAACAACCGGCCGTCGGAACCGTTGAGCACGGAGTCCATCGCGTTCTCCATGCCGCCCGCGCCGTAGCGCAGCGAGTAGTAGCCGGTGACCGGGGCGTACATCGGGCCGTCGAGGTACCTGCGCAGGAAGCGCAGTTGCCCGCTGGTCTCCGCCGAGCTGGCCACCGGCAACCCGCCGGCGATGATCTCGCCGCGCTGACGGCTGTACTCGTCGAGCAGCACCCGCCGGTTGCGCGGGTCGGTCCGGTAGGTGTCGGCGTTGACAACTTGGATGTAGGTGGCGTTCGCCAGCAGCAGCACGATCATGCCCATGACGGCCAGCGCAACCCGACGAAGCGGAGTGTTCACGGGCGCTGCACCATCTCGGTCCGGGCCTCGGCCAGCGGCGCCACCGGCTTGCGCGGGGGCGAGGAGGCCGCCGGAGAGCGCGCCGCATGGGAAATCCGCAGCAGCAGCGCCACCAGAATGTAGTTGGCCAGCAGCGACGAGCCGCCGTAGGCCAGGAACGGCGCGGTGAGCCCGGTCAGCGGGATCAGCTTGGTCACCCCGCCGACCACGATGAACACCTCCAGACCGATCGCGAAGGCCAGGCCCGCGGCGAGCAGCTTGCCGAAGGTGTCCCGAACGGTCAACGCGGTACGCATACCGCGCATGACCACCAGCAGATAGGTGAGCAGCACCGCGGCCAACCCGACGAAACCCAGCTCCTCGCCGATCGCGGCGGTGATGAAGTCGGTGTGCGCCTCGGGCACCAGGTCGGGGCGGCCGGCACCCAGCCCGGTGCCGAATACGCCGCCGGTGCCCAAACCGAACAACGACTGCGCCATCTGGTAACCGGCGCCGTCGTAGTCGGAGAATGGGTCGATCCAGGCGGTCACCCGCTGTTGGACGTGCTTGAAGATCATGTCCGAGACCGTCGCGCCACCGAGGAAGAAGATCAGCCCGATCACCATCCAGGCGGCCCGTTCGGTGGCGACATAGATAAGCACCAGCACGATCCCGAAGAACATCAGCGAAGTGCCAAGATCCTTCTCGAGCACCAGCACGCCCAGCGAGATGCCCCAGGCCGCCAGCAGCGGGGCGAGGTCCCTGGCTCGGGGCAACTCCATGCCGAGCACTTTGCGGCCGGCGGTGGTGAACAGATCACGTTTGGTCACCAGGAATGCGGCAACGAAAATCATGATCAAGATCTTGGCGAACTCACCCGGTTGGATGGTCAGCCCGCCTAACCGCAGCCAGATCTTCGCGCCGTTGACCTCGGAGACGGCACTGGGTAGTAGGCCGGGCAGGGCCAGCGCGGCCAGCCCGACCAGCCCGCAGGTATAGCCATAGCGGGCCAGCATGCGATGGTCGCGGACCAGCGCGAGCACTCCCACGAACAAGGCAAGGCCGAAGGTGGTCCATGCGATCTGATGCGGAAGGTTGCCGGCCGGTACCCGGTCGCCGACCGAGGCGGCCGATGCCGCGTCGGCCAGGTCGAGCCGATGGATCATCACCAGCCCCAGCCCATTGAGCAACGCGACGCAGGGCAGGATCAGCGGGTCGGCATAGGGTGCGAACCGCCGCACCGCGACATGGGCGGCGCCGAACAAGGCCAGGTAAGCGGCTCCGTCGTAGAGCACCGACCGGGTTACCCCCTGCGGTTGGTTGAGCTCCACCAGCACCAGCGCCGTGGTCACCACGATCGCCGCGAAGGCCAGCATGACCAGCTCGAGGCTGCGTTTGGTGGGCGGAGCGGACCCGGGCTGCGCGCCCGCGTCCGTAGTGGGAACCGCCGTGACCATCAGCTCACCGTCCGGCAGTCCACTCCGGGTTCCGAGGGCTTATCCGGCAGTGGCGTACCGGTCGTTGTCGGCGCCCCAGCAGTGTCCGTAGCGTTTCCGCCGGCAGGAGCTTCGGTGGTGGGGGAAGGCAACGGCGACGCCTCGACGGGAAGGTTTCCGGTGCCGGCGCGGGGGCACAGCGGCAACAGATCATTGGTGCGCAGCCGGCCGATGATCTCGCGCGCACCCTCCAACCCGCTGTTGCTGATCATCCCTCGGTGAACGTTGCTCCGGGCGTACGGTTGGAGGTCGCGCAAGAACACCGCCTCGCAGCCGTGCGCACCGTCGCGGCAGCTCCCTTCGGCCCAGGTGTGCAGCGGCAGACCGAGGAACTCGCCGCGGACACCGTGGAAGACGCCTACCTCGCCGGTGTTGGCGGCCCCGACGTAGTACTGGCCCAGTACCAGGATCGAGCTGATGGCGGCGACGGTGCCGACTAGCACGGCGACAACAGCGAGACCGATTAGCGCGCGCCGTTGCTTTCGACGGCGCAGCTGCGGGTCAGGGGGCGAGGGCTCGATCCGGGTGGGTTCCGCTGGGCGTGGCAGCGTGGCCGTTGCGGCCCGGGAGGCCGCCGAGTCGGGCTGCGGTTCCTCGATCCCGTCGCCCGCCGCCCCGCCGATGATCGGCTCATCATCGCCGTATTCGACGTCCACCACGTCGGCCACGATGCAGGTGAGGTTGTCTGGGCCGCCGCCTCGCAACGCCAGCTCGATCAGCCGGTCGGCGCAGGCCTGAGGTTCCGGGATGGTCAGTCCCTCGGCCAGCGACTCTGCGCTGACAACACCGGAAAGGCCATCGGAGCACAGCAGGTAGCGGTCGCCGGCGAAGGCCTCCCGAACCGTGAACGTGGGCTCGACGTCGTGCCCGGTGAGCGCCTTGAGCAGCAGCGAGCGCTGCGGATGGTGGCTGGCCTCGTGCTCGGAGATGCGTCCTTCGTCGATCAACGACTGGACGAAGGTGTCGTCGTGGGTGATCTGACTGAACACGCCGTCGCGTAACAGGTAGGCACGCGAGTCGCCGACGTGCACCAATCCGATCTTGTTTCCGCCGAAGAGCACCGCCGTCAGCGTGGTGCCCATGCCTTCCCGCTCGGGTTCCTCGCGGACGAGCTCGCTGATCGCGGCGTTACCGGCGAGGGTGGCCTCGTGCAGCTGGTCCAGCAGGTCGTTGCCAGGTTCGTCATCGTCCAGCGGGGCAAAGGCCGCGATCATCACCTTGGCTGCCATGTCGCCCGCCGCGTGACCGCCCATCCCGTCTGCCAGCGCCAGCAGGCGCGGTCCCGCGTACACCGCGTCCTGGTTGTTCTGTCGAACCAGGCCGCGGTCGCTTCGGGCTGCGTAGCGCAGAACCAGAGTCATGAGCGCAGCTCTATCACCGTCTTGCCGATGCGGATCGGGACTCCAAGAGGAACCCGGGTAGGTCCGGTGACTTTAGCCCGGTCCAGGTACGTGCCGTTGGTGGAGCCCAGATCCTCGAGAAACCAGTCCCCGCCCTGCAAACCCAGGCGGGCATGGCGGGTGGACGCGTAGTCGTCATCGAGCACCAGTGTGGAGTCATCGGCCCGGCCGATCAGAATGGGCCTGCCATCCAGTGAGATACGGGTGCCCGCGAGGCCGCCCGCAGTCACCACCAGCTGGCGTGGTGTCCGGTTGCGTTCCGCGATGCGCGCACCGCGGCGGGACATCGGCAGGCTGGCGCGCAGCCCGGAAGCGACGAACAGGTCGGAGCGCACGACGCGTAACGCGGCCACCACGAACAGCCAGAGCAGCAGCAGAAAGCCCGCTCTAGTCAGCTGTAATACCAGCTCCGGCACGCTGTGGCTATCCCTGGGTACGGAAGACGAGCCGGGATTGCCCCACCCGTACCACGTCGCCGTCGACGAGTTGCCAGGACTGGACCGGGGTGCCATTGACTGTCGTGCCGTTGGTCGATCCGAGGTCGGCGAGCATCGCGGTCTGACCGTCCCACGTGATCTCCGCGTGGCGCCGGGACACGCCGGTGTCGGGCAGCCGGAACTGGGCGTCCTGGCCACGACCCACCACCGTGGTGCCCTCGGTCAGCTGGTAATAGCGATTCGAACCGTCGTCGAGGGTGAGCGACGCCGAAAGCCGGGGATAACTCACCTGGTTTGCCGGCGGATAGCCGCCGTAACCCGGCTGGCCGCCGTCATACTGACCGGAGCTCTCGTCGTAAGTCTGGTAACCCGGCTGGTAGCCGTCCTGGACATACCGGGAGTCCGCAAAGTCATAGCCAGCTGGTTGTCCGTAATCCGGGGCGGGTTGCTGGGTCATGGCTCGGCCTCCTGCGCTACGACGTTGCGGTGTGTCTGGATCGACAGACGAGCTGGTGCGGAACTGTCCCGTGTGCAGCGTCTCAGACCGCTCCAGGCTTACCACAAGGCCTCCGTAGACATCCCACGCCTGCTCTGCGAGATGGCTCTGGATGCAGTCCGTGAGCATTCGGATCACCCGCTGCTCGTCGCCTGCGAGCCGGTCGTGGTCGGCCGCTCCGAGCGTCACGGTGTAACGGTTAGGTGCGAGCACTCGCCCGCCCGCGAGCGGGCGTGCGTTGTCGTCAGCTTCGCGCTGGAGCGCCTGCGCCACCTCCTGCGGCACCACGCTACCGCCGAAAACCCTGGCGAAAGCGTCGCCGACCATGCCCTGCAACCGACGCTCGAACCGCTGCGCCTTGCCCACGGCGACCTCCGTTCCCAGGTTCGCGCCGGCCCTACTGGCGGGCTGCCCCGATGGTATCGGGGACGACTAACCAGTGGAGTCCGCTGCGTCGGAGTTCGATGAGCGTGCGTGCTAGGCTGCCGGCGGTCACTCGGGCGAGTGGCGGAATGGCAGACGCGCACGGTTCAGGTCCGTGTGTCCGTAAGGACGTGGGGGTTCAACTCCCCCCTCGCCCACTTCTCCGGTGGCTTCCCGTTGGAGGCTCCTCCCAGCGCCTCATCCCACCAGCCCCGCTCTGGGGGTGGTATAGGTTCGTTGCGGACGTGCCGTGTCGAGACTTCCGGCGCAACAATTGCCCAGAAAAATAGTGGAGGGGTGACCTTGTTGCTGGCCACCCCTCCACTGCCGACGACACCGCACACAATTCGGCTGTCCCAGTACCGCCGGTCACCCGGTGCCGTTGCCTAACAAGCGGCACCGTGGGTCATCACTTGTTCTACTCAGTCGTTGGCTCAGCCGCCGTTGGCGCTG
>JAODNG010000038.1 GCA_025465385.1 Pseudonocardiales bacterium | reverse complement strand
ATCTACGAGGCGCACGTCCGCGGCCTGACCCTGCGCCACCCGGACGTGCCCGCCGACCAGCGGGGCACCTACGCCGGGCTGGCCCACCCCTCGGTCATCGAGCACCTGACCCGGCTGGGCGTGACCGCGGTGGAGCTGATGCCGGTGCACCAGTTCGTACACGACTCCACGCTGGTCGAGCGTGGACTGTCCAACTACTGGGGTTACAACACCATCGGCTTCTTCGCCCCGCACAACGACTATGCTTGCTTCGGCACGCGGGGGCAGCAGGTTCAAGAATTCAAGGCCATGGTCCGGGCGCTGCACCGGGCCGGCATCGAGGTCATTCTCGATGTGGTCTACAACCACACTGCAGAGGGCAACCATCTCGGACCGACGCTTTCTTTTCGAGGTATCGACAACCCGGCCTACTATCGGCTGGTCGACGGTGACCTGAAACACTATTACGACACCACGGGTACCGGAAACAGTCTCAATGTTCGGCATCACGAGTCGCTGCGGCTGATCATGGATTCGTTGCGGTACTGGGTGCTTGACATGCACGTCGATGGGTTCCGTTTCGACCTTGCGGCCACTCTGGCTCGGGAGTTCCATGAGGTGGACCGGCTGTCGGCGTTCTTCGATCTGGTGAATCAGGATCCGGTGGTCAGCCAGGTCAAGCTGATCGCTGAACCGTGGGACGTCGGGGAGGGCGGTTATCAGGTCGGTGGCTTCCCGCCGTTGTGGACGGAATGGAATGGTAAGTACCGGGATACTGTACGCGATTTTTGGCGCGGCGAACCGGGTACGCTGGCTGAGTTCGCTTCTCGATTTAGCGGCTCATCGGATCTCTATGAAGCAGACGGCCGCCGCCCCATCGCCTCGATTAATTTTGTGACGGCGCACGACGGGTTCACGTTGAACGATCTGGTGTCCTACAACGAGAAACATAATGAGGAGAATGGCGAAGGTAATCGCGACGGTGAGAGCCACAATCGTTCGTGGAATTGCGGCGTCGAGGGTCCCACTGACGTCGGCAGGATTATCGCGTTGCGGGAACGTCAGAAACGCAATTTTCTGACCACCCTGTTGCTGTCCCAAGGAGTTCCGATGCTCGCGCACGGCGACGAGCTGGGCCGGACTCAAGAGGGCAACAACAACGTCTACTGCCAGGACGGCAAGATCAGCTGGGTGGACTGGGACGAGGCGCGGCTGAACTCCGTCCTCACCGAGTTCACCGCCCAACTCGCCCGACTGCGCGCTGATCACCCGGTGTTCCGTCGTCGCCGGTTTTTTCAGGGCCGCTCGATCCGCGGCTCCAACATCGAGGACATCGCCTGGCTGCGCCCCGACGGCCAGCAGATGAGCGAGGAGGACTGGAATGTCCCGTCCACCAAGAGCGTCGGGATCTTCCTCAACGGCCGGGGTATCCCCGAAGTTGATGATCTCGGTGAACGGATCGTCGACGACTCCTTCCTCCTGCTCATCAATGCCTACCACCGGCAAGCCACGTTCACCCTTCCGGATTCGGCCTATGGCCGCAGCTGGGAAATCATGGTGGATACCACCGACCCGCTGCTGGCGAACGCCCGGCGCAAGCAGCGTGACGCCGTGCCTGGCGGCAAGTTGCGTGTGCAGGCGCGGGCGATGCTCGTACTCCGCTGCCGATACTGAGTGCTGCTGATCTGCCAATGACGATGGTTATAACCATCGGCGGTTATAGCCATTGGGCGACGCCACCATGGCCCGAACAGGTACCCTGCCGATGTTGGCTGAAGCTGTATTTGCCGTCGGAGCATCGGGCGGTGGCACCGGCCGGTGCTGCGGCAGCCTGCTCGGGTCGGCGGACGCAGTTGCCGTCGCTGTTGCGGTAATAGTCCGCGTCGCACGAACCGCTTTGTTGCGCTGATCCGGCAGCTGGGGGAGCGGCCGCCGCGATACGGGGCGCAGATAGCCGCGGCGCCGGTGCCGGCAGCGCTGCCGGAGATGCCACCGGGACTGCCGATGTCGGGGCGGCGACCACGGGCGGTGTAGTCGCTAGCGGAGTCGGAGCAGGCAACGGTGATGCAGAACTGGTGGTTACCTGAGACTGCGGATTGGAAGATTGGGTCGCCGTCCCGTTCTGGCATCCTGCAATCGAGGCGCTACCGATGAAAAGTACGCTGATTGTTACCAGGGAGGCGAGTACTCTCCGGGAGTTTAAGCGCGAGCCGGTCGGCGACATGTGATCTCTTTCGTAGGTCCCGCGACTCCGTGTACGCGGTCTGCTCATTGTTCGCCGAACTAAGTTCCGGCGTTACAGATGTAACAATGAGCGCCACACCTGCGATAGAACGGTGCGCCAGGCTGCACGGAAACCGTTTCAAACGCATCGGTGTCGACCGATTTTCAGTCCGATAGTCGGAGGCCTCGCCGACGCGGCTCCAAGCTCGCCAGGTTCTAGG
Organism: Pseudonocardiales bacterium; assembly: GCA_025465385.1. Taxonomy (GTDB): domain Bacteria; phylum Actinomycetota; class Actinomycetes; order Mycobacteriales; family Pseudonocardiaceae. The sequence continues at coordinate 4,950 of JAODNG010000038.1, read as the reverse complement.
CGTACCCCGCGCACGCGGAGAGTGGCTTGACGGCAGAATGGCGGACGTGTGCGCAAGATCATTTGCTGAGCATCTGTCCGGTTTGAACGAAGTGTCGTTGATCGCGTTGCTGCAAGCACGACCGGACGTCCTGGTGCAGCCGGTTCCGCGTGGTTTCACTCAGCTCGCGCAGCGGCTGGGTGGTGCCGAGTCGCTCGCCGCCGCGTTGCGCACGGCGAACCGGGACATGGTGATGGTGGGGCAGGCCACCGTCGCCCTTGGCGCCTCCGCGACTGTTCCGGCTCTCGCCCGGCTGCTGAATGCCTCGGAGCAGGCAGTGCGGGCTGTCGTGGCCCAACTGTGCGGGCTAGGGCTGGCCTGGGACAGCTCCGGGATGCTGTGCTTGCCGGAGCGACTGGAGGCGCACTGGTTAGCCGAGATCGGCGGCGGCCGGCCGGTGGTGACGATCGCGGGATCAGTCCTGGTGGAGAACCTGCGCGCGGCCCTTGGTGCGTTCGGTGCGGCGACCGATGGGCTGCGCAAGCCCGAGCTGACAGCGCAGCTGTCCGAGTTCATGAGGGATCTACCCTTGATCATCAAGGTGATCGCTGGACTGCCGAAACCGGTCAGGGACCGGCTCAGCGAGTTCCGGCGCGGCTATCACGAGTACCACTCCGGATTCGGCCGTTCCCAGCCGGGTGATCCGACCAAGCTGCTCCTCGCGGCCGGCCTGCTGCTGCCGGTCAACTATGGGCTTGAACTGCCCAGGGAGGTAGCGGTCGCCGCGTGGCTAGCCGAACGCGAGCTCACCCTGACCGGACGCCCATATTTCCCCTTGGTCGGTGCCGACGATGCAGCGGTGCGCCGGGCTGCGCAGGCCGCGGCACAGGAGGCACTTCGAGGCGCGACGACCCTGCTCGACGCGGCCCGCACGGCGCCGATCGCGGCGCTGAAGAAGGGCGGGGTCGGGCCTCGGGAACGGGCGAGGCTGGCCAAGCGGCTGTCGATCCCCGAGGACGTCCTCGTGTTGTGGATCGATCTGACCTACGCGGCCGGCCTACTGGGTCGAGCTGACACCGGGTATGCACCGACGCACCTTTATGAGGGATGGCGCGCAGCGGAATCAGGCAGGCGGTGGGCCGTGCTGGTCGACGCGTGGTTCTCACTGGAACACGCGCCGACCGGCCGGGAAGTCCCGGGAGACCGCGAAGTCCCGCCCCCGTTGCCATTCGGCTCAGCCGCTGGGCTGCTGCGGCGTGCGATGCTGCCGGCCGCCCGTTCGGGTGTGTCGGTGCGCGCGGTGGGGGAGCAGGTCGACTGGTTGTTCCCCTTGCACGGTTACGACGCTGGGCAGCGGGCGGCCAAGGTGGCTGCTGCCGTACGGGAAGCTGAGCTGCTCGGGGTGATCGCCAGTGACGTGGTGTCGGAGCTCGGAGAGCAGCTGTTGGCGGTGGTCGGGTCTGCGCCGGTGGACGCGGTGGACCAGTTGGCCCGGCGATGCGTCGCGCTGATCCCCGAGACCCCGTGCAGCGTGATCCTGCAGTCGGATCTCACCGCTGTCGTTTCCGGTCAGCCGAGCGCGGCCGTGTCGCGGCTGCTGACCGGCTCCGCTGTCGCCGAGAACCGTGGGGCCGCCGGAACCTGGCGCTTCACCCCGGCCACTGTCCGGGCGGCCCTCGACAGTGGGTGGACTGCTCATGACCTGCTCACCGAGCTGGCGGCCATCTCGGCCCGTCCGGTTCCCCAGCCACTGGAGTATCTGATCACCGACGCGTCCCGCCGGCACGGACAGATTCGGGTGCGGGGTATGCGTTGCTGCGTCAGTGCTGACGAGGCACTGATCACCGAGATACTGCACACTCGGTCCCTGGGCAAGCTGCACCTAAGCCGGTTCGCCCCAACTGTCCTAGCCAGCCCATCGGGCCTCGACGAAGTGTTGACCCGGCTACGCGAAGTTGGCTTGTCCCCGGTCGCCGAAGACGCTCACGGCACGGTGATCGTCGAAGCACGTCAGGATCATGAGGCGTCGGCGCCCGATCGCCCGATCAGCACGAAAGTGCGATCTGCGTTGTCCGCCGCCGAGATGGCTCGGCTGCTGGCGGCCAATCCACCGGGCGAGACCGACGTGGCCTGCCCGGACTCGGACACCTTCGATCTTCTTGCGGAGCTCAACAGTCACCTCGACGACGCCGAGCTCGAGCTGCTGTCCGATGCCGTGGACCACCACAATGACGTGCTCATCGTCTACCGGGACAAGAACGGCAGCCGCAGCAGCCGGGCAATCCGGCCACAACAGGTCTACGGCAGGTGGCTCGACTCCTGGTGCCACCTCCGCAATGCCCAACGCGATTTCACCATCGCCAACATCGAGGCCGTCGCCCCGGCCCGTTGATCATGTCCACACCGCTGACACCTAGGATCTTCTAAAACCCATTAGTCTCTAGGCAACGCCAACGTCGTGGTGGGAATGGATGCAGCGGTGCGGCCGGGCCAGATGAGAGGATTGCGATGGCTGCTGAGGAGGCAGTGAGCGCAGCCGTACCTGGGCGACCGCCGCGGCTCACGCACGAGGAGCTGCGACGGGCCCAGGCCAAGACCCTGGAGGCACCTCGGCGCCGGTACGGAATTGCTGCACGGGTCCTCTTCAGGACGCTAGACATGGTGTATGGCAAGCCTCTCACGCTGAGCAAGTTCAAGGTCCTCGAGTTGATCGCCCGCGTTCCGTACATGGCCTGGGAACAGGTCGCCTTCATCGCCATCACCCACGTACATGCAGACACAGGTATGGCCCGACGCATACACGAACGTGTTGCTGAGTCCCGCGCGCAGCAAGACAACGAGATGTTCCACCTGCTCATCATCGAGGAGCTGATCGCGAGGACGGGTCGGCGGCAGCCACAGATCAAGTTCTTCTGGTTACCCCAGGCAATCGCATTTGTCTATTATCAGTTGTCATGGTTGCTCTTCGTGGCGCGTCCGAGCTGGTCATATCGTCTTAATGCGGACTTCGAAGACCACGCTGAGCATGAATACATGACTATGGTTGCCGAACATCCCGACTGGGAGAGCACGCCATTCGAATCGTCGTTCGCCGATGACTTCGGTGAATTCGCCTCACTCGCGGACGTGTTTCGGCAGATCGGCCACGACGAGCGGGTGCACAAGCTCGAGAGTGAGAGCCGGATGAAGAAATCTCGGTTCCGCTGACTTGTGCCACGTGAACGCCATGACCGGGTATCGCAATGGGCGGCCGGGGTGAGACCGGCAATTCGGGCACCCCTTGCCTGCGTGACCTGGATCCGTTGGGGTGGACACAGCCTCGGGAATCCATACGCCGAGAGCGAGAAAGGTGGGGCGTCGTGACAGCGGTGCGTTCTGAGGTAGTTGACGTGGTATTTCGCGGTCGGAGGCTGACCCGGGACCGGCCGCTGATCATGGCCATCATCAACCGGACGCCCGATTCGTTCTACGACCACGGTGTCACCTTCGATGAGGAGGTCGCGCGCGCGGCCATCCGCCAGGCGGTGCTCGACGGTGCAGACGTCATCGACATCGGCGGGGTGCCGGCCAGCCCTGGCCCCGAGGTAAGCGTCGACGAGGAGATCCGGCGGGTCGCGCCGACCGTTGAGTGGGCGCGGCAGACCTATCCCGACTTGGTGATCAGCGTCGATACGTATCGTCACGAGGTCGCCGAGCGGATGTGCCAGGCAGGGGCCGACCTGCTCAACGACAACTGGGCGGCCGCCGACGCCGCCATGCTTGATGTCGCGGCCGAATACGGCACGGGTTACGTGTGCGCGCACACGGACGGCCTGGCGCCGCGTACCGACCCCATCCGCCCGCGGTACGACGATGTCGTGGCCGCAGTCGTCGACAGCACTACGCAACTGGCCGAGCTTGCGGTGGCCAAAGGGGTTCCCCGTGAGGGTATCCTGATCGACCCCGCGATCGACTTCTCTAAGAACACCTTCCACAGCTTGGCCGTGCTACGCCACGTACGCACCCTCGTCGAGACCGGATGGCCCGTGCTGATGGCCATGTCCAATAAGGGAGTCGTTGGGGAAACCCTCGACGTGGCCCTCGACGATCGTCTCATCGGCACGCTGGCCGCCACCGCGCTCGCGGCCCAGGCGGGAGCGGCGATGTTCCGCGCCCACCAGGTCCGCGAAACCCGGCAGACCATCGAAATGGTCGCCAGCATCATCGGTACCAGACCGCCTGCGCGGGCGCAGCGCTGGCTCACCTGATGCGCTACGTCTGGCCCGGGCGCGCCCACGAGGTCGACGAGCAGGAACTCGAACGGCTCTACCAGTATCGCGCCGACCGCCCCTGGCTGGCCGTGAACTTCGTAGCCAGCGCCGACGGCGCCGTCGAGATCGACGGGCGGTCCGCCGGACTGTCCAATCCGGCGGACCGGCGGGTGTACCGGTTGGGCAGTGACCTCGCCGACGTGGTCCTGCTCGGCGCCGGCACCGCGACGATCGAAGAATTCCGCGGCGTCCACCCCGACGAGCAGGCCGCCCAACGGCGGCGACGGTACGGGCTCAGTGAAATTCCACCGATCGCCGTGGTCACCTCCGGCCGGACACTGCCCGCCGATGCACCAGTCATCACCGAAGCACGCACCCCGACCATCGTGATCACCTGCGCCACGGCGCCGTCGACGCTGTGCGAGGCCTGGACCGCCGCGGGTGCCACGGTACTGGTGGCCGGCGAGGACACCGTGGATGTCACCGCCGCGGTGGACGCGTTGGTGATGCGGGGCCTGACCCGGATAGATTGTGAAGGAGGCCCGCGGCTGTTCGACTCTCTGATCGAGGCCGGGCTGGTCGATGAGCTCCGCCTGACGATCTCGCCGCTGCTGATCTCGGGAATGGCCGACCGGATCGCGTGCGGCCCGGTCGTCATACCGACGGCGCTCGAGCTTGCGTCGGTGCTGGCGGAGGGCGACACGTTGCTGCTGCGCTATCT
>JAODNG010000580.1 GCA_025465385.1 Pseudonocardiales bacterium | reverse complement strand
CGGGGCCGCGGTCATTGCGGTTGCGGCGGTTCCGGTCACGGAAACGCCGGCCACGCCGGCGGCCCGCCTCGTCGTCGTCGTCGCCGCGCGGACCGTTCTGGCTCTGGCCAGCCGCATTCTGACTGACCTGCTGGCTCGCGCTCTGGCTGACGTTGGGCCCGCCCGATGTCTGATCACCCTGGGTTTGATCACCCTGGGTCTGATTGCCCTGGGTCTGAGTACCCTGGGTCTGATTGCCCTGGGTCTGATTGCTTTGGGAGCGATTTATCTCACCGCCGCGGACCGGACGGCGACGCCGGTTGCGGGACCGGTCAGCGCCGTCGGCGTCCCCGTCGGGCTGACCCTCTTGCTGATCACGGCCTTGCTGAGCCTGATCTTGGCGAACCTGATCTTGCTGGTCCGGAGTCGGCGACTCGACGGTGGTCAGCGATTCAACGTGGCCCGACTCAACGGGACCCGGCTCAAGCCGACCCGACGCGACGGCGGGGGCATGCTGCTCGACTGCCGGGGCATCGGGATGAGCTTCCGTCGGAGGACTTGCCTGGGCATCTGCCCGAGCGGTCCGACCACTCGTTTGGCCAGCAGTGTGGGCCACCGGACCGTCGAGCGGCAGCTGCTCAGCAGCTGCACGCCGCTGCCCGGGGACGTCACCCTGGCGCTCCTTGATCGCGGAGATCAGGTCGTTCTTACGCATACCGGCGATGTTGGAGATGCCCATCTGACCAGCTAGCTGGCGCAACTCCGCCATCACCATTCCAGACAACCCGGCACGGCGCCGCGGCGCCGCCCCATTGCCCGAAGTCGGCTCAGCACTGCCAGCCTCGTCGGCTGAGCGCTGGTCCGTAGATTCCGCAGCAACAACGTCGCTGCCCAACAAGTTGATATCGCTCACGCAGGTCCTTCCTAACCGACCCGAGACGTAGCTCGGGCCAGCCTGTTCGCCGTCCGGCGGTATGCGGACGACGCCTGATCCGGTGCGGGGGGCTCGCGTACCCAAAAGCTATCGGTTCGAGCCGACCGGCACGGGACATGTTCAGCTGTGGCAAGAGCCTGGGTGCCAGCCTTCCCGCTACCACGTAACTGGAGGGCGGGAGATTAATTGCCCGGGTGAGAGGAACCCGAACGCGGCACCGGCGCCCGTGCACACGGTGTCTGAACGACACTGAGACTATCGGTCCGGCGCCATCGCGGCAACAACCGGCCCGCGGATGGGTGGATCATCCCCACTCGACGCCGGCACCAACGCGGGCGACGTCGAGTGGAAGCTGGGTGAAACCCGCAGTATTCACCGCGGCCAATGCCTCGCCGTTGGCCGGCAACGCGAGCACCGTCGGCCCAGCACCCGACACCGCGGCAGGAACCCCTGCCGCGCGCAACGCGTCGACCAACCGGCCCGTCGCCGGGTAGGCGGCTCGCCGGTAAGGCTGATGCAACCGGTCCTCGGTGGCGGCCAGCAGCAGGTGCGGCGCGGCCGTCAATGCGTGGACGAGCAGAGCGGCTCGTCCGGCGGTGAAAGCCGCATCAGCGTGCGGCACCTCAGCGGGCAGCAGCCCGCGGGTGACCTTGGTGGCGGACGTCTGCGCCGGTACCAGCAGCACCGGCGCCAGCTCCGAATGGGGCTCTAGACGAACAGCCCGGAAGGACTGCTCGTCACGCCATGCAATCACTAAACCGCCCAACAGGCTGGCACCAACATTATCTGCATGCCCATCAAACCCTGCTGCGAGGTGTAACGCGGCGTCGTCCGGTTGCATTCCCGCAAGCGCATAACCAGCCAGCACCCCGGCGACGGCAGCCGCCGCCGAGGAGCCCAATCCCCGGGAGTGCGGGATGGCGTTGTGGCACCGCAGCACTAAACCGGCCGGCCGGCAACCACACCGTCTGCACGCGGCGCGCAGCGCGCGGACCACGAGATTGTCTTCGTCGGTGGGCACCTGCCCAGCGCCCTCGCCGTGCACCTCGACTCGCAGACCCGACGCCACCGGCGTCACCTCGAGATCGTCGTACAGCGCCAGCGCCAACCCAAGGGCATCAAAGCCCGGTCCGAGGTTGGCTGTGGACGCAGGCACCCGCACCCTCATCACAGTTCTGGTCAAGAAAGATCCAGCGCGGCGGCCACCGCGGCTGGGTCGACCGGGGTGGGCTCGGGCTCGGGCGCGTCGCGCAGTGCGGTGTCGGGATCCTTGAGCCCGTGCCCAGTGACCGTGCAGACCACCAGCGAGCCGGCAGGCAGCCGACCGTCCTCGACAACGCGCAACAATCCCGCCACCGAGGTGGCCGAAGACGGTTCGACGAACACCCCTTCCTTCCCGGCCAGCAACCGGTAGGCGGCAAGGATCTGCTCGTCGGTGACCGCCTCGAACAATCCATCGGATTCGTCACGGGCCCGCATCGCCCCGTGCCAGGACGCCGGGTTGCCGACCCGGATAGCGGTGGCGATGGTGTCCGGCTTCAACACCGGCGCGCCGTGCACTAGTGGAGCCGCTCCAGCAGCCTGGAAGCCGAACATCCTCGGTCGGCGAGCCACCAACGCGTCGGTGTGGTACTCCGTGTAACCCATCCAGTAGGCGGTGATGTTCCCGGCGTTGCCGACCGGCAGGCAGTGCACGTCCGGGGCCCGGCCGAGCACGTCACAGACCTCGAACGCGGCGCTTTTCTGCCCCTGCAGCCGAACCGGGTTCACCGAGTTGACCAGTGCCGTCACCGGGTAGTCGGCGGCGGTCTTGCGGGCCAGCTCCAGGCAGTCGTCGAAGTTGCCGTCCACCGCCAGAATCCGGGCGCCGTAGACGGTGGCCTGGGCGAGCTTGCCCAGCGCGATCTTGCCGCGGGGTACCAGCACGGCGCAGGGGATCCCGGCTCGAGCCGCATAGGCGGCGGCCGAGGCGGCGGTGTTGCCGGTCGAGGCGCACAGCACTGCTTCGGCACCGCGGGCCAGCGCTTCGGTGACCGCCATCGTCATCCCGCGGTCCTTGAACGAGCCGGTGGGGTTGGCGCCTTCGACCTTGAGCAGCACCTCGCAACCGGTGCGTGCCGACAGCGCGGGAGCCGGCAGCAGTGGGGTGCCGCCCTCCTGCAGAGTCACCACCCGGGCGCCGGGACTGACCTGGATCCTGTCCGGGTAGGCCTCGATCACTCCTGGCCACGCTCTACCGGCCGCCACCCGCAGTATCACGTGACCTCACCCTCCACCCGCATCACGCTGACCACGTCGCGAACCGCGTCCAGGCCGGCCAGCTTGTCCACTGTGGAGCGCAGCGCGGCATCCGGCGCGCAGTGCGTAACGATCACCAGGTTCGCCCCCGCACCGCAGGCCGGCATGCGGTCAGCGGTGCGACCGGTCTGGCGCACCGCCATGATGGACACCTCATGCTCAGCGAAGACCTGCGCCACCTGCGCCAGCACTCCCGGGCGGTCGACCACCTCGAGACTGACGTGATAGGCGGTCGGGGTGTCTCCCATCGGCTGGATCGGCAGGTCGGCGTACGCGGACTCGCGCGGCCCGTATCCGCCCGCCACCCGGTTGCGGGCGACGGCCACCAGGTCGCCGAGCACCGCGCTGGCGGTCGGTGCTCCGCCGGCGCCCTGGCCGTAGAACATCAGCGCGCCGGCAGCGTCCGCCTCGACGAACACCGCGTTATAGGCACCTGTCACGGTGGCCAGCGGGTGCGAGCGGGGAATCATCGCCGGGTAGACCCTGGCTGAGACCGACTCGGTGCCGCTCGAGTCGACGACCCGCTCACAGATCGCCAGCAGTTTGACCGTGCGACCGAGCTGCCGGGCGGCGAGAATGTCGGCGGCGGAGACCTCAGCGATGCCCTCCCGGTAGACGTCGGCGCTGGTCACTCGGGTGTGAAAGGCCAGCGACGCGAGGATGGCGGCCTTCGATGCGGCGTCGTAGCCGTCCACGTCCGCGGTCGGGTCGGCCTCGGCGTAGCCCAGGGCGCTGGCCTGCTCCAGCGTCTCGGCATAGCCGGCGCCGGAGCTGTCCATAGCGGACAGGATGAAGTTGGTGGTGCCGTTGACGATGCCGGTGACGCGGGTGATCCGGTCCCCGGCCAAGGACTCCCGCAGTGGGCGCAACAGCGGAATTGCCCCGGCTACCGCCGCCTCGAAGTACAGGTCGGTACCGGCGGCGTCGGCTGCGGCGTACAGCTCCGGTCCACACTCAGCGAGCAGCGCCTTATTCGCGGTGACGACGCCGCGCCCAGCCCGCAGCGCGGCCAGCAACAGCGGCCGGGCCGGTTCAATGCCACCGATCACCTCGATCACGACGTCGACCTCGCCGCGGCTGATCAGTTCGGCGGCGTCGGTGGTGAGCAATTCGGCGGCTACCTCGGGATGACGTCGCGGGCGTCGCACCGCCACCCCGACCAACCGCACCGCGGTGCCGACCCGAGCGGCAAGTTCCGCGGACTGATCGGTGAGCAGCCGCAGCACCTCGCGGCCGACGGTGCCACAACCCAACAGCGCCACACCAATAGGTCTGCTCACTAGACCTCCAGGGACAGCAGATCGGCCAACGTCTCCCGGCGCAGCAGCAGCCGGTGGGAGCCGTCATGCACCGCGACGACCGCCGGGCGCGGCACCAGGTTGTACCGGCTGGACATCGAATAGCAGTACGCGCCGGTGCTGGCGACGGCCACCAGGTCGCCCGGAGCCAGATCCTCGGGCAGCCAGCAGTCCCGGACCACCACGTCACCGGTCTCACAGTGCTTGCCGACCACCCGGGACAGCGCGGGTCGCGCCTCGGAGCAGCGCGACACCAACCGGCAGTCGTAGCTCGCGTCGTAGAGTGCAGTGCGCACGTTGTCGCTCATCCCACCGTCCACCGAGACATAACGTCGCTGGATGGACGCCGCCACGGTGAGGTCCTTCGTCGTGCCGACCTCGTACAGGGTCACCGTGCCAGGTCCGGCGATCGCGCGGCCCGGCTCGACGACCAGGTCGGGGGTGGGCAACCCGGCCGCCTGGCACCGGGCTTCCACGATGGCCCGCAGATGCGCCGCCAACATGGCCGGTCGCGGCGGATCGTCGTCCGGGGTGTAGGCGATCCCCAGGCCACCGCCAAGATCCAAGATGGACAGCTCGGAGAGCGAATCCGGCCCGTGCTCGTCTCGGATCGCTGCGAGCAGACCGACCATCCGGTGGGCCGCAAGCTCGAAGCCGTCGGCGTCGAATATCTGCGAGCCGATGTGGCTGTGCAGCCCTACCAGGTGCAGTCCTTCGGACTTGAACACGCGGCGGACTGCTTCGGCGGCGTCCCCGGCGGCCAGCGAGAACCCGAACTTCTGGTCTTCGTGCGCGGTGGCGATGAATTCGTGGGTGTGCGCCTCGACACCCACAGTCACCCGGATCAGCACCGGCTGTATGACGCCGTGACGGCGGGCGATGTCGTCCAACCGGGCGATCTCCAGAAAGGAGTCGAGCACCACCGCGCCGAGTCCGGCCGCGACGGCGGCGGTCAGTTCGTCGGAGGACTTGTTGTTGCCGTGCATCGCGATCCGCTTCGCAGGGAAACCCGCATGCAATGCGACGGCGAGCTCGGTGCCGGTGCACACGTCCAAGCTCAGGCCCTGCTCGGCCACCCAGCGAGCGACCTCGGAACACAGGAAGGCCTTGGCCGCGTAGTGCACCCGCTCGGGAGCGCCGAAGGCGGCGGCATGCTCTGCGCAACGAGCGCGGAAATCCGCCTCATCCACCACGAACAGCGGAGTGCCATAGGTCTCAGCGAGCTCGCCGACCTCCACACCGGCCAGCCACACCGCGCCATCGTCACCGCGGTGCGCTCCACGCGGCCACACCGCTGGATGCAGCGCGTTCAGCTCGGCGGAGCCGGCCGGGCACGGGCCCGCGGTGGATGACCGGGCCAGCACGTCGGCATGGCGCGGGCCAGCCGGATGCGCCCTCACATCCGCTCCGGTGCGCAGGCCCCGAGCAGACCGAGGCCGTTGGCCAGCACTTGCCGGGTGGCCTCGCACAGCGCCAGCCGTGCGGCGTGACGCGGCCCCGGTTGCTCATCGCCCATCGGCAGCACCCGGCAGCTACCGTCGAACCGGTGATAAGCCCTGACCAGATGCTCCAGGTAATGGACCACCCGGTGCGGCTGGCGGAGATCCGCGGTCCTCGACGCTGTCGCTGCCGCGATGCGCGGGAACTCGCCCAACGTTCGAATCAGTTCCCCTTCCCGCTCATGGTCAAGCAGGTCAAGCTGGGCGCCCTGATGGGTGGCCCCGAGGTCGGCAGCGTTGCGGGCCAGCGCGGCCAGGCGGGCGTGCACGTACTGCGCGTCGCGCACGGTTGGTAGCTCTTCGACGCCGGCGAACCGGGGGGCAGGCCGCCCTGGATGAGCACCGAAGCCCTCCCCTGCCGCGATCACCTGCGCGACGATGTGGCCCTGTGCGCCGGCCGCCAGCCGCAGGTTGAGGAAACCGGGGCCGGCAACCTCCACAGAATGCAGTCCGTGGCGCTGCGCCAGCGCGTGCGCCAGCCATCCGGCGAGCTCGCGCGGTGGCACACCCGCCATCGTCGCGGTCTGCAAAGCCACATTGGTCGTGTAGTCGCCGTGTTCCGGGACGCGCGGACGTTCGACGGTCACCGACGCCGGAAGCACGACGGGATCCAGGCCACGGCCGGTCAGCACGTCATGGGCGACGGACCGGACCAGGTCGGCGAGCGCGGCGGGAGTCACGCCTGCGAGTCTAGGTGAGGTATCGCGCCCAGCCGGCGAACCAGTGCGGACACCCGGGCTCACGTGCCCTTGACGGGCGATCCCTAGACTGACGCCGCGGTCGGGCAGCAGACCCCCATGTGAGTGAACACAGGTGAATCAAAACCGATGCCCAGTGGCAAGAGCAGCAAAGCGGTGCGCAGCGCCCGTTCGGTCGTAACGGCGACCAAGCCGAGGCCATGGGGCACGCTGGTGGCGGTGCTGACCGTCCTCGTGTTCGCAGTCGGCATCTTCGGCTACCTGTACATGCAATATGAGGACCGTCGCGCCTTCGCTCCCTCCGCCAGCGACAAGGATCCCTCGATCCACCTCAAGGGAATCGTCATCCAGAACTACGGGGCGGCCAACCGCGGGCACATCAGCTCAGACAAGCGAGTCGCCTACGACCACAGCCCGCCCTTCGGTGGTCCGCACGACGCGACCTGGGCCGCCTGCAACGGCGTGGTCTATTCGACGGCCGTGCGCAACGAGAACATGGTGCACGCCCTGGAACACGGCGCGGTGTGGATCGCCTACAACCCGGCCAAGATCAACGGTCCGGCGCGGCAATCACTGCAGGACCGGGTGCAGGGTTCGAACTACCTGATGCTGTCGCCCTACCCGGGGCTGGACTCGCCGATCTCCCTGCAGTCGTGGGGACACCAGCTCAAGCTGACCAACCCCGCGGACAAGCGGATCGACCAGTTCATCCAGTCGCTGCGGCTTAACCAGTACACATACCCTGAGGTCGGCGCCAGCTGCGACGAATTGCCCGGCTTGTTCGATCCGGCGAAGCCGCCACCGTTCGTGGCCACGCCGCCCGGTCCGGACGCGATTCCGATGACCTACGGCGGCGGCCGCGGCGTCGCGCCCAGTTCGGGGCAGGCACCGACGGCTCCTACACCCGGCCTCCCCGCAGGTGGGTGAACCACGCGATGGAGCAGACGTTCGCCGAGACCGATCCTGGCGGGGTGGACCAGACCAGCGCTGAAGTCGCCACGCAACCTCCAGCGCGCTGGATCCGCTGGTTCGTGCGCGCCGGTGTGTTGCTCGCCGTGCTGTTGCTCGGGGCGGCGTTGGGGATGTTTCTCACGGGTGGGTCGGCGCAGCCCAAGGGCGGTGCGGTGGACGTCGGCTTCGCCCAAGACATGTCGGTACACCACCGCCAGGCGGTCCTGATGGCCGGTCTGGCCCGGGATCGCAGCACCGACCCGGCGATCCGGTTGATCGCCTTTGACATCGAGACCAACCAGCTCCAGCAGATCGGTCAGATGCAGGGCTGGCTGAGTCTGTGGAACGCCGCGCCACTGCCCACCGGCCGGTACATGACCTGGATGGCTGATACTCCGTGGATGGCGGGGATGGCGCACGGCACCCCCGGTGTGGCGACGATGCCGGGGATGGCGTCGGCGGCTGATC
>JAODNG010000572.1 GCA_025465385.1 Pseudonocardiales bacterium | reverse complement strand
CGCCCAGCGCCGGCTGAAGTGGGATGAGGCGATGGCGGTACAGCTCACCCTCGCGCGGCGCCGTCAGGAGGCGGCGCTGCGGCCGGCGCCGGCCTGCCCGCGCCGAAACGGCGGATTGGCTGCCGCGTTCGATGCCGCGTTGCCGTTCACGTTGACCGCCGGGCAGCGCGAGGTGGGTGAGCTGTTGTCTGTCGAGCTGGCCGGCGAGCATCCGATGAACCGGCTGCTGCAGGGAGAGGTCGGATCCGGTAAGACCGTGGTCGCGCTGCGGGCGATGTTGCAGGTCCTGGATGCGGGACGGCAAGCGGTGCTGCTGGCGCCCACCGAGGTGCTCGCCACGCAACACGCCCGGTCCCTGCGAGCCATGTTGGGCGACTATGGCCGGGCCGGCGAGCTGGGATCAGCCGAGCAGGCCACCCGGATCGCGCTACTCACCGGATCACTGCCTGCCCGGTCGCGTAAACAGGCGCTGTTGGACGCGGCCAGTGGTGCGGCCGGAATCGTGATCGGCACGCACGCCGTGATCCAGGATCGGGTGTCCTTCGCCGATCTGGGCCTGGTAGTGGTCGATGAGCAGCACCGCTTCGGCGTCGAGCAGCGCGACGCTCTGCGCGCCAGGGCGGCCGACGGCACCAGCCCGCATGTGCTGGTGATGACCGCGACGCCGATCCCGCGCACCGTCGCGATGACCGTCTACGGCGATCTGGAGGTCTCCGCGCTGCGCGAGCTGCCGCTTGGCCGGTCGCCGATCTCGACCACCGTGGTGCCGGTCGGGGAGAGGCCCGGCTGGTTGGAACGGGTGTGGCAGCGGATCGCTGAGGAGGTCGCCGGCGGGCGGCAGGCCTACGTGGTGTGCCCGCGGATCGGCGGTGACGACGGTGCCGGTGAGGACGCTGCGGGCGAGGACGGCGAGGACGGCGGCCGCCCGCCGCTGGCGGTGCTCGACCTGGCTCCGCAGCTTGCGGAAGGTCCACTGGCCGGGCTGCGGCTGGGGGTGTTGCACGGCCGCCTGCCAGGCAACGACAAGGACGTCGTGATGCGGTCCTTCACCGCCGGCGAGATCGACGTCCTGGTGGCCACCACCGTTGTCGAGGTCGGGGTCGACGTACCCAACGCCACCGTCATGGTGATCATGGACGCGCAGCGGTTCGGGGTCAGCCAGCTGCATCAGCTGCGCGGCCGAGTGGGCCGGGGGGCGCATCCCGGGCTGTGCTTGCTGGTGACGGACTCACCCGAGGGCACCCCGGGCCGGGAACGGCTCGACGCCGTCGCCGCGACCACCGACGGGTTCGAACTGGCCCAACGGGACCTGGAGCTACGCCGTGAGGGAGACGTGCTCGGCGCGCTGCAATCCGGCCGACGGTCCGGGCTCAAACTGCTCTCGCTGCTGCGCGACGCGGACCTCATCGGCCAAGCGAGGCAAGCCGCACAGCAGCTCGTCGAGACTGACCCGGAACTCACACAGCACCCCGGCCTGGCCCGCCTGGCTGCCGACCTCCTCGACGACCAGCGCGCCGAATTCCTCGAGAAAGTGTGACAGCAGACTTTCCGGAATCACGAAAAAGTTCCGTCGGACTGGTCAGCGGGTGGGATGGATGACGCCGGCTGCGCTGCCGCCGCGACGGGTGGGTTCTCCGGCAGCGAGGACGGTGCCGTCGGGACGGAACTCCAGACCCGAAGCGACGCCGATATCCGGGCTGATCTTGACCGTGGGATCTAGCGGTGAGGTGTCGCTGATCGCGAACTTGTGGCCTAGTGCTGCTAAGCCGCGTGCCGCGGGCGCCGCCATGAACGCCGGCTCGGCCTGGGTGGTCGCGGTGTTGCGCTGAGAGGCGCGGGGCGCGGCGATCGCGTCCGGCAGGCTCATGCCGAGGTCGATCCGGTTGACAAGGATCTGCAGGACGGTGGTGATGATCGTGGCGCCACCCGGCGAGCCGACTGCCAGGAATGGTCGACCGTCGCGAAGCACGATCGTCGGTGACATGCTCGAGCGCGGTCGCTTGCCGGGCGCGGGCAGGTTCGGATCGGGCGCGCTGCCCTGCGTCGGTGCGAAGTTGAAGTCGGTCAGCTCATTGTTGAGCAGGAAACCTCGGCCGGGAACGACGATCCCGCTGCCGCCCAGCTCCTCGATCGTGTTGGTGCACGACACGACGTTGCCCGCACCGTCGACGACCACGAAATGGTTGGTGTGGTGCTCGCGGTCGGGCACCGGGACAGCCGCGCCGGAAGGCGGCGTGCAGCG
Source organism: Pseudonocardiales bacterium (assembly GCA_025465385.1). Taxonomy (GTDB): domain Bacteria; phylum Actinomycetota; class Actinomycetes; order Mycobacteriales; family Pseudonocardiaceae. Next base: position 1,153 of record JAODNG010000572.1, on the reverse strand, counting down.
GGACGGTCCGGCGAACGGATCGCCCGGTGAGACTGGGCTGGTGGCGGCCTTTCCTGGGTCGATGAGGCAGGCGCGCTGGCGGCCGAAGGGTGCCGCGAGCAGTTGCCGCGCAGGCACGTCAACGTACCCGGGGTCGCCGAGGTAACGGTTGCGATCGGCGAACGCGAGCCGGCTCGCCTCAAGGTAGTGGTGCAGCGCCTGCACCCGGTTCATCGCGGCCAGCTGGGCGTTGCCCAGGATGTTGAGCGCCTCGCCGTCGGTGATGCCGCCGCTGGAGGACGCCGCCATGCCGTAGACGTCGAGGCCGCGGTAATTCACCTGCGTCGGGTCAGCGTCCAGCGCGTGGTAAGCGCGCAGGTCGGACAGCGTCATCGGGCCGGGTCGGGCCAGCAGCGTGGCGCCCGGTGCCAGCGGCGGGTGCTGCGCGGCGTTGACCACATCGGCGCCGATCGGGCCACCGTAGAGCGCGCTGATCCCGTGCTCGCCGATCTCCCGGTAGGTCTTCGCGAGGTCCGGATTGCGCAGCGTTGAACCCACCGCCGGCGGCGCACCGCCGGGCAGGAACAGTGTCGCCGTCGAGCTGAACTGGCCGAAACGCGCAGCGTTCTGCCGCGTCAGCTCCTGGAACGTCGCATCTACTACGAAGCCGCGCTCGGCTACTTGTTCGGCTGGCCGCAGGTCGTCGGCGAGCCCGAAGCGGCCCCAACGCTGCAGGGCACGCTGCCAAGCGGCCAGCATGCCGGGCACGCCAACGGACAGTCCGCTGGTCACCGCGGTCGGCAACGACAATGGCTGCCTGGTGGCCGGGTCGAGGAACATCGACGATCCGTCGGCGTCCGGCGCCGTCTCCCGACCGTCGATGGTGGACACCCGGTGGGTGCGCGCGTCGTAGTAGACCAGGTAGCTGCCGCCGCCGATACCCGCGACGTAGGGGTCGGTCACGCCGAGCGTGGCGGCGACCGCGACCGCGGCGTCGGCGGCTGTTCCGCCGTTGCGCAGCACGTCCAGGCCGGCTTGCGTCGACTCCGGGGTGTCCGAGACCACCGCGCCGCCGTAGCCCTGCGCCACCGGTGTCTTAGCGTCCTGGTGGATCGGCGCAGCCTGCACCGGGGTCACCGTTGCGGCGACCAGACCCGCACCGAGCAGCAGCCCC